>NZ_JAPQLL010000049.1:0-9938 GCF_028981865.1 Wolbachia endosymbiont of Drosophila nikananu
AACAAGGAAAAATCTTGTTAAACCTGAAAGAAACTATTTTATCCAGTGCTATAACAATTTTTAAATATAATTTATTAAGAAGTATTTTTGCAGTTATAACCGGACGCTCAATGGTGCTAGAGTGCCCGTTTGGGAGCATGGTTTTGGAGGAACGGTTAAACCACTGATGGAGTCTATTACGACTACCTCGATTAGAAGATTGTATAATCTAACCGTCCCAAGCTTAAATACTTCTTCATTATAAGTTATAGGAGGTCAATTACAATGACAAAAAGTAAATTAGAGG
The DNA here is from genome assembly GCF_028981865.1 of Wolbachia endosymbiont of Drosophila nikananu. Taxonomy (NCBI): domain Bacteria; kingdom Pseudomonadati; phylum Pseudomonadota; class Alphaproteobacteria; order Rickettsiales; family Anaplasmataceae; genus Wolbachia; species Wolbachia endosymbiont of Drosophila nikananu. The sequence goes on from NZ_JAPQLL010000049.1 coordinate 287, forward strand.
TAATGAATCCTGATGCAGCAGGGATAGATGTTGGTTCGGCTGTACATTATGTATGTATACCCGAGAGAAGAGATGAGCAACGTGTTCAAAAATTTGGCTGCTTCACTGAAGACCTTCATAATTTAGCAAGGTGGTTAAAAAAGTGTAAAGTTACAACCGTAGCGATGGAATCAACTGGTGTATATTGGATTCCTTTGTTTCAAATACTGGAATCTTACGGTTTTGAAGTTAAGTTGGTAAATGCGCGACATGTAAAAAATGTACCTGGGAGAAAGTCAGATGTTCAGGACTGTCAGTGGTTACAACAACTACATAGTTATGGATTACTCCAAGGGTCATTTAGGCCAGATAGCCAGATATGTGTATTGCGTAGTTACGTGCGACAACGTAAGAACCTCACTGAAAGTGCATCTACACATGTTCTGCGTATGCAGAAGGCATTAATTCAAATGAATATACAACTGCATAGAGTTATAAGAGATATAACAGGAGTAACTGGTATGAAAATTATCAAGGCTATAATTAAAGGCGAAAGAGATTCTGGGAAATTGGCTCAATTCAGGGATGCACGAATAAAAAATGATCAGTCTACTATAGCAAAAGCGTTAGCTGGCGATTATAGAGAGGAACATGTATTCACGCTAAAGCAAGAATTTGAACTATATAATATTTATCAAGAAAAAATAGCAGAATGTGATAGAAATATTGAGGTCTATTACAAAACGTTTGAAACAAAATCTAACGAAAGTAAACAGTTGAGTAAGGAAAAGAATAAGCACAGAAAAAGTAAGCCTGACTTTGCTTTGCACGAGGAACTGCACCGAATAACTGGTATGGATTTTACTAAAGTTCCAGGGCTTGATATACTAAGTATACAGACTATAATTTCAGAAACTGGTATAAACCATAATAAATGGTCAACAGAAAAACACTTTTCATCGTGGTTAGGACTCAGCCCTGCCAATAAAATTACAGGAGAAAAAGTGTTTAGCACAAGAACGCGTAAAGTCATTAATCGTGCTGCGAATGCATTTCGAATGGCTGCTAATTCTGTAGGAAATAGTAAAAGTTCATTGGGTGCATACTACAGGAGATTAAAAAAACGATTAGGAGCACCAAAAGCAATAACAGCTACTGCAAGAAAAATAGCATGCATATTTTATAGTATGCTCAAATACGGACAAGAATATGTAGAAAAAGGAATGGAATACTATGAAACACGATATAAGGAGAGAGCTGTAAAAAATTTGATCAAAAAGGCACGAGAATTTGGCTATACTTTAGTGCAACAAGAGGAGCTAGTTAAGGAAGTTTCTTAGAAGATTTTTATGAGTAAAATATTTCAATAAAATTGGTAAAGTTGAAGGGTCTTTTTCATAAGTAAGAATTAAAGCATTCAAAGTAACATCGTTAGGTATTATTTCTTTTGGCAGAGTTACTACACATATAGAATATTCTGAATGTTTTGAAACCAGACCCACTAGGTACTTTCCTTTGCCATCATCAGCTGATCTACGAAATTTCTTTCCAACAAATATACCATGTAATGCTTTGGTATCAGATTTTATAATATCGCTTAACATGAAAACCCCATTAATTATCTAATATATATAGTTTAATACTATTTTAACAACATGTCAAATTAGTTTAATTATTAATCATATTATTTAGGTCCTTAATAGGGATTATGCAAGAGACCTATCTACTTTCGAGTCTGGTTCTGCATCTTTTTATCTGGCTCAAAAATCTTATAGATATAAGAATTCCTGACGCTTTTTTCATTAGGCATAACAGTCAAACTAGATCATAAAATAAAGTTCATTACTTTTATAAAATCATTTGTGTTACTGTAAAAACCAAATCAATTCAAAATCAAAAGCATCTGTCTGCAAACTTATAAAGGCTTGATGTACCACGATAGATTTTTTGAGACTTTAAATAGGTATACTTTCTCATCCACCTTTTAACTTATATAAATTAACCAATAGCAAAAAAATAACACAAGTTAAGCTTGATGCATAATAACTAGCGGCAATAATGTTATCTAAAAGTTACCTCTTCCCACTACAAGTGTCAATCCTTAGGAAGATCTCTAAATTATTAACTTAACTCTATCCCTTCTCAACTTAGGTTATTTCAAACTTCCACAACTGCAGGATTAACACCATTATCAACTTCAACATTACTAAGTGCTGTATTTGCTTTATATGAACAGCAACACCCTACTATAAGAAAAACCGACGCAGCTACTGCGAGTGAAATACATATTGCTAAATAAGACATTGTTAAACTTGCACCAACAGCAAATACGCAAGATAATACAAAAAAGACAGAGGCGCACTTACCTTGCCTTTTACTATGAGTGCTTGCTTCCAAGAATTTTTCGTTTTTACCATTTAGCTCTTTATTTTTGCTTTCAAGTTGTTTCTGCAGATCTCGGATTTGACTTTCTAGCCCATTCTTGCTTTCAAGCTGTTCCCGTAGATTTAGATCCATTTGAAGAATCCCCATTTGTTGCTGATCAGCTTCTTTTATTTCATCAAAAATGGTTTTTTCTGTAGAATTAGGCTGTGAATCTTTCAACCTTAATTCTTCTTTTAGTTGTTTTATCCTTTCTTTTAAAAAACTATTACTTGATGTTAATTGCTTATTGCCTGCATTTGCCATACCTAGCTTTTCTTCCAGCTCTACTACTTTCCTACGGTAGTCATTTAATTCGGCTCTTTCTTGTAATGCACCTATGTCCTCTGTTTGTATATCAAGATCTTTTACCTCTTCTGACCTTGAAATGTGTTTGTATTCGTTATTGAACTCATTCCTTTTTTGTTTCAATAGCCTATCTTCCCCATCCTTAGACTTCCAAGATAGTTCTTCTACTTCTGCATTTGCTCTAGTTAGCTGTGTCTTTAGTTTATTATTTTTGGCTAGAAGCTTTCTATTCTCTTCTTTTAATTGATCGTTTTGTTCTGACAACTCCTGATTTTCTTTATCTAAAGAAACACTTAAATCTTCTTTTAACTGTAATCTTTTTTTAGTTTCGTGAACACCTTGAGCTAGGTTTTCAAGCGAATTTTTGTGGCAAGTTCGGCCATCACCACGCTTAATCAGTTCTTCTGCCTCATGAGTAAGACTTTGAACACCTGCTACAATTTTTTCTAAGCATCTCAACTGTGATGGGTTCCCTTTTATTAGTTCCCTCATTTCGTTCAATGCAGTTGCTATTGTGCTAGTTGGCTCAGCCAGTCTACTTGCGCCAGCTACACCAATTCTGTCACTCAGTTCAGCCTCATCAATCGAATCGCACAAGTTACTTGTGAAAATTTGGTGGCACGGACTGCTCAGGTGAATCAGGGTATTCGAGAAAGCAAAGTAAGATGGGTCAAAGTAGAAAATCGATTTATCCAAATCAGACATGTACTCGCCACCCACGAAAATCAGCTCAACCTGCTCAGGTACCTTATTATGATTGGACTCCCCAACGGAGCCTTGACTTGATTTTGGTGACATATCATACCTTATTCTAACCCTTGTAATTCTATCACAATTTAAATAGAAAGAAAAGGTGTTTTTTTGGATAAAATATTTTTGAGAGAAATATCTAATTTTAGTGTTACAACAAATTTATTTATTAACTACCTTTTCAAAAAGCACAAATAAGGTACCTACCTTCGTGAGAACAATTTAAATAAAAGCGGCGTTGTGAAAACAAAGGTGTGAAATTTTTGCAACAAAGCTAGGTAAATTAGTTCATATATAAATGTGGTAAAAGTAAGCTAATCTGAGCGCTATAACCCTTGCTGAGCTCTCTGTTCAGTGTCCGTTCAAATCAAAGCTACTGAATTCATAAGAGGTAAGATCATTGAAAGTTTTGAATCTTTGTGCATATTCACAGCCGATGTCAGAATAAAAGCTTGCTGGTTTTGGTTGCTGGAAATGGTTGCGTTGTTTAAATTTATTAATGTTGTATACTACTAAATTAATAGCTGTTCATTTAAGAACCTCCTTCAACTTTACCCAACTCGACACATATACTTTTTGAAACATTGCTACAAGTAGAAAAAAACAGGTTACCCACCTTAACTTCTTTAAATTTGCTCACAATCTCTACTTGATGCATAAGGTTTTTGTTACACTCCTTTCATCTACCGATTACCTCTACCTACCGCCTTTACCTTTGCTAAGGTCAGAAACACACTAGCTTCAGGACTTTCTAAGCTCGACTGTGGCAGGCCACCAAAATTACTGGAATCACTAACACTAAGCGATATAGGTGCTTCTACTGGTCCACACCCTCCTCCCACTCTGTGATATCCTAATTCTAGATAAGTACGTAATAATGGATCAATTTGTTCTCTATTTTGAATGTATGCTTGCAATTGCACATCTTGAAATCCCGGATCATTCCTGAATAATTGTGAAATGCCCACTCTTATGTTCTGAAAGTAATTTCTATCTCTGTTTGGGTGGTTTCTTTCGAGAAAGTCACGCATAATATTTACAACATTCTGAACTTGTTCTCCAGGATTTTCATTTAGGACTCGATTAATATCCTTAGCATTTTCTAATGCCCATAAACCACAATTCCAACCATCTGTTTGCTGACGAACAGAAACATTATTAATCCTGATATTATTTCCTAAGTTATTTTGAATGATATCGGTAATACCACCTGGAACAGCAGTAGCAGTTGAATCAGCATAGTACCCAACATAGTTCCCATTTTGACGTTCAATCACTAGTGTAACCCAATGAGTATTATTTAAAGTAATGATTAAAGTTAAACGCTGTTGTTCTTCATTTTCCCTAAATTGATTTAATACTCTAACAATGTGCTCGTTACCGTCATTCCTTGCCAAATTAGCTGCTTCAAAAGTGTGATTACCTTCAGTACGAAGCTGATATTGCAATCTTCCAGCATGAGCTATATCAATTTGTTGAAGCCAGTAATCATAATGTCCATTTCTCGTTGCAAATTCTAGTGTAAGTAGATCATTTACTTCTATCCCTTGATTTCCAAGAATATCTCTTATTTGTCTTCTTATTCCTTGTGCTGTAGGAATGGCATTATCACCTCCCATTATTCTTGACCTTAGTATTTCTAGGAGTTGTTGTATACTACCTTCGAAGGTAGTAATACTAACACATCGATTATCACCTAGATCAAACGGTAAAATCTGGTTCCGTCCGGGATTTTCTCGAATATAATTTATTAAATTTTCACGAGTCTGATCTGATAATAGACCCTCTGGTGGATTTTCATCAATAACACTTTCAGGGCCCACTAGTCCTCCTGATCTTAAGTCACGACCACCACGATCAAGTTTATGTACATACTCTTCTCTTCCTATTCCTTCTGGAATAGATATCAGACCTTCTACTCTCCCTGCACCTGCATTAAATATAAGAGGAAATAAAACCGCCTCATTTCCAGAAGTAATAAGCAAATATCCTCTTTGCTTGTTCATAAGTTCTTTTATTCGATCTTTTGCGTTATTCTCCTTTTGTGCTACTTCTTCTACATTACCAGCAAATCTTAATATATATCCAATTGGATGAGTATCTAGATCATTCTCTGTAGGTTGTCTTAATAATAAAAGGTCTAATGTCTGTTCTGTAATTCTTGTGAGTATTACCCTTTCTCCTTCTTCTTCCTGCCCCCTTTTCAAACTATATGTTTGACCAACTTTATACATAGCAAGCACTTTATAAGGATTATCACTAGCATAAAATGTACCATGTAGTATAGAACGAAACTTACCCTCACTATTAACATTTATTGCGTCCCTAAGTGGCATCAATATTCCAGAGATCTCTTGAAATAGTTCTCTATGCTGACCTACATTTTTCCAGCCATCGTTCATAACCCTTTCTGAAATACCATGTACATTTTCAACATTAGGCACTTGTATAAGATCACCAGCAAGAAAATTATTTGCATTATTATTTTGGTAATCGTGATATAAACCAAGGTCATTTGGTTGATCAATATCTAGCTCAAATTGGTCATTAAGTGTGCATGAAACTTCCCATATATGAACATTATTTCTATTAACATTAAGAGCTTGTAAATCGATAGCTTCTTGCTGTTGCGCATCGTGAGCTCTAATATGAAGTGTAACTATATTATAACCCTGAGCATAAAAGACCATAGTTAAAGTATGTCTTCTTAAATCTCCATCACCGTATCTAAATATATACTTTCTTACACGTACTCGATCTTCTCCTTCTTCCAGCTCTAAATACTCTCTAGCAAAAGCACTACTCCCAAAAGTAAAACCAGTTATACAATCAAATATTCTGTTATAATTCTCTGCATTTCTTGGTATTTCAGCAGGAAGATGTTGAAGTAAGAAATCTCTAATATTTTCTCTAATTTCTTCATTCTCCAAACACTCAAATAATCTTTGTACTAAAGGAAATCTATCCTGTTGAAGCCCTACCGTATCAACCCTAAAAGGAATTCGATTTAAATCAAAATTTAATCCAAAACAAACAGTATGCTCTGATGTGGTATGAATAGGTATAAATGAAGAAACATATAATCTTTTAGCGTGACCTCTGGCACAGTCTAATGCGGTACTGGACAATGTTGCTCCTGTAGCAATATTAATGACAATAGGAACATTTCCTCTTTCTTCTTGATGACGTACAAGAAAAGCAACATGTGAGTTTCTAGGAGATAAGTCAAGATCGATGCCTATTGTGTAGCGATGACTAAAATTTGCTAAGAAACCTAATAAAAACCCGTAACTCTCAAACTTTTGACTGCGATTTTGAATGTCATTTTGTAGGCTGCCTAGGTAATTACGATAGATTCGAGTTATGTATGGCAAAATTCCTTCATTTATTCCACGTTCTACATTTATTCTTTGGTTACTTGCTAGCACTTCCATAAAATTGAAAATCCCTTGCTGACCTGGTGCAGCTTGCACAAAATTGACCAAATGACCAAGCTGTACTCTCTGATCTTGATTGAGTCGTATACTTCCTATTTCCTTAACTGTCAACACACTGCGTGGCGCAGGCGCATTAATCCCCCTAAGCCTATTGCGTTCTATATGCCTCAGAAGGCTAATCTCAGACGCTGAATATTTAGCAAATCTATCTCTACCTTGAGAATCTTTTTCACGAATCACCTCGAATACTGTTGCAATTGCCTCTCCCTGACTCCTGCCTTTCCCATGCATACATACTTTGTACTGCTCAAAACTTAGGTCTTCTTCCCTTAAACCTTGATTTTGCTGTATAATTTCTTGTACTAGAGAATCTTTCTCCCTTTCACTAAATCTTAACCCATCACTATTAGGACGATCAGAAATGCTGTAACACCTGACAACTTGCTGTCCGTCACGATTACGAGTTAAAATAACAACTTTTAGGTTTCCTGTATTTCTATTTCTACCACCTGTATCAATACCATGATTATCAAAACGAAAATAGACTTTCTCATCTGTATTCAAAATGCCTGCATCATGAGCAGTAGCAAACATACTAAAAAAGAATACAGGAAGGAAACGTCCTGTACCTACATGATACAAGAAAGATGGACATTGATCTAAAAAGGATTCAAACTCTTGTCTAAAACCATCAAGATCTCCATCCACTAAACTCCTAATAAGCCCATCACCATTACTCATACAAAATACCCCTTATTTACTACGACCAGAAATACCAAGAGTTCATAAGTGGATTACTTATTACCACTAAGCGTAAAGATGCTTTTTTTCTTATAAGAAGAAACACCACTTACACTAGGAGTTCCAAGCTCAGACTGCGGACTATCATCAACTGGCAAAGTTGTTTTCTTACTGCCATGAGCTTTAGATCGTGTCCGTAAATCATACCTAGGACCATCACCTCCAGGAGGTAAAGTTGTTTTCTCTAACTCAGAAAGCAATTCTTTCGCCAAATCATCGTAGTTTATACTTTCTTCCATTCCTTCTCTACCACATAATCTAAGGTTTTCTACCATGACTTCTTTAAAAAGTTCAAACTTTTCAGGAAAGCAACTTTTAGCAAATGATATTATATCTAATATTTCTTCTTTCTCTATTTCCCTATCGGACTTACAAACATCTTCTTTAAAAAGTTCAAACTTTTCAGGAAAGCAACTTTTAGTAAATGATATTATATCTAATATTTTTTCTTTCTCTATTTCCCTATCGGGCTTACAAATATCTTCTCGTTTCCAATTAATGATTAATCCCCCAAGTACACTCTTTATAGGAACTGTATAATTAGAAGTATTAACAGAGGTCTCTCTGTATTCAGTAAAGCGTTCACATTTCCAAATCTTCATAATAAGAGATCTAGCTTGAACACTTGACTCAGGATTTTTCAACATTACATTTGAAAGTGAGTAAAGGAGGAGGTCATACTCATCTTGTGAGAATATTTTCTCTGAATGATCTCCACGTTCTGAAACGCCTTTATAACACCAGCACTGTACCAAATCATGAACCGTATCAAAAAAACATGACTCTATTAATTCAGCAAGAAGGGAATATACTCCCTTATCTTTCTGCAGCAATTTCTGTAAAAGAGTATCTTTATCACCTATATTCCTTACACAAAAATCTAAAATAGGAGCGTCTTTCTCAACAGATTGAGGACGAGAAAGAGCAAGAATAGCTTCTGTAAGCTTCTTTTCCTTATCTTCTTCTTTTAAATGATTATAAAAATACTCTACCCCTTCACTCCACTTAAGTTTTACAGCACTGTCAAAACCTTCTACTGCATCATACTGCTTTAATTCCCCAGATTCTCTATCGATCCAGAAATCAAATACAGGACCTTTCCTTCGAATGCCACCCAAAAGCGAGTTTCGTATGTACTCATCAGTTATAGGATTACCTCTACTATCAAGTTCATCAGAAGAAAATCCATTTTTGTAGGATTCAAATGCTTTTTGAAAGAGTGGATGAATTTTATCTACTACACAGTAACTACAAGCCATCTCATATTTGCGAAGTGGATTATCGATTTCCTCTATTTTTTCTTCAGTAAACCTTTGACCTAAAGCAGCATTATCCAACCTTACACCTGACCAGCAACCTTCATCTTGGAATACATTGTGCAAGAACTTCAGCTTATCACCCTTAAAGTATTTTATGTGCTCCATAAAGTTATCCTGAAGGACTCCCACCCATCTCTTGATAGCTGACTTCCTCCCAGCAGCAACTGTTGGATCTGGATATTCAATAGCTTCCTGTAATTTTTTGGACATCGTAGCCCGAAGCTCTTCCTGTGTTGGCATTAACCCCTCTTGTTAAGTATTTATATAAAAAAGGTATTGTACAGACATTAGAATGGATTGCAATATTAAAATTACTAGAATAGAGGGTTTAATAAAAAAACGTTATGGCTAAAACTTCTTTTCTTGAATTTTCTTAATATAATCAACAGAAAACCCTGTTATTTCAGCAATAACATCAATAGAAACACCCGCCTTAAGTGAATTCTTTGCCACAGCAATTTTAGCCTGTTGTTCGCCCTCTTCCCTACCTTCCGCTCTGCCTTTTTGATGACCGATGAGGATGCCTTCTAGTCTGCCTTTTTCAGTAGCATCATCGAGTTTTTGAGCGAGGACAGCATGTTCATCAAGAATACGCTTTATCTCTTGTTCGTAGGCTATAAATTCTTTTTCTGACCA
>NZ_JAPQLL010000050.1:0-7601 GCF_028981865.1 Wolbachia endosymbiont of Drosophila nikananu
CTTGTTGCACTAAAGTATAGCCAAATTCTCGTGCCTTTTTGATCAAATTTTTTACAGCTCTCTCCTTATATCGTGTTTCATAGTATTCCATTCCTTTTTCTACATATTCTTGTCCGTATTTGAGCATACTATAAAATATGCATGCTATTTTTCTTGCAGTAGCTGTTATTGCTTTTGGTGCTCCTAATCGTTTTTTTAATCTCCTGTAGTATGCACCCAATGAACTTTTACTATTTCCTACAGAATTAGCAGCCATTCGAAATGCATTCGCAGCACGATTAATGACTTTACGCGTTCTTGTGCTAAACACTTTTTCTCCTGTAATTTTATTGGCAGGGCTGAGTCCTAACCACGATGAAAAGTGTTTTTCTGTTGACCATTTATTATGGTTTATACCAGTTTCTGAAATTATAGTCTGTATACTTAGTATATCAAGCCCTGGAACTTTAGTAAAATCCATACCAGTTATTCGGTGCAGTTCCTCGTGCAAAGCAAAGTCAGGCTTACTTTTTCTGTGCTTATTCTTTTCCTTACTCAACTGTTTACTTTCGTTAGATTTTGTTTCAAACGTTTTGTAATAGACCTCAATATTTCTATCACATTCTGCTATTTTTTCTTGATAAATATTATATAGTTCAAATTCTTGCTTTAGCGTGAATACATGTTCCTCTCTATAATCGCCAGCTAACGCTTTTGCTATAGTAGACTGATCATTTTTTATTCGTGCATCCCTGAATTGAGCCAATTTCCCAGAATCTCTTTCGCCTTTAATTATAGCCTTGATAATTTTCATACCAGTTACTCCTGTTATATCTCTTATAACTCTATGCAGTTGTATATTCATTTGAATTAATGCCTTCTGCATACGCAGAACATGTGTAGATGCACTTTCAGTGAGGTTCTTACGTTGTCGCACGTAACTACGCAATACACATATCTGGCTATCTGGCCTAAATGACCCTTGGAGTAATCCATAACTATGTAGTTGTTGTAACCACTGACAGTCCTGAACATCTGACTTTCTCCCAGGTACATTTTTTACATGTCGCGCATTTACCAACTTAACTTCAAAACCGTAAGATTCCAGTATTTGAAACAAAGGAATCCAATATACACCAGTTGATTCCATCGCTACGGTTGTAACTTTACACTTTTTTAACCACCTTGCTAAATTATGAAGGTCTTCAGTGAAGCAGCCAAATTTTTGAACACGTTGCTCATCTCTTCTCTCGGGTATACATACATAATGTACAGCCGAACCAACATCTATCCCTGCTGCATCAGGATTCATTACCTCTAATTTACTTTTTGTCATTGTAATTGACCTCCTATAACTTATAATGAAGAAGTATTTAAGCTTGGGACGGTTAGATTATACAATCTTCTAATCGAGGTAGTCGTAATAGACTCCATCAGTGGTTTAACCGTTCCTCCAAAACCATGCTCCCAAACGGGCACTCTAGCACCATTGAGCGTCCGGTTATAACTGCAAAAATACTTCTTAATAAATTATATTTAAAAATTGTTATAGCACTGGATAAAATAGTTTCTTTCAGGTTTAACAAGATTTTTCCTTGTTCGATGCTCCTATCTGAAATTCAACTATTTCAAGTGGAGAGCTTGTGCTTCTATTTTCAATCCTATGGGAAACTTCCCTTGGGATTTCTATCATATGGTCTTTTACTATAGCATATTCTTTGTCGCCTAAACTAACATATCCAACTCCCGATAGTACTATATGGTATTCATCTCTATAATGATGGAATTGCTTAGAAGTGCAGCTTAATGGATTTATAAAAAGATATTTTATAAGAAAATTTTCGCTCATTAAAATTATACTATAAAATCCCCATGGCTTGATTTCTCTTCTTATCGCTTTTGCTTTCTTAACCTTATTAATAAACAATAGTAGGCTTTTGTTTGGTTGCTTATAAGCTCCACCCAATAAATTTTTATTACTTTCTGTCGTTAAAACTGGTTCTTTTTCTCTAATCACATGCTGAAATGACACCGGTTCTTTGCTAAACTTCTCACTCAATTCTAAAACTGAATTCCAAGTTCCAACATCCAACCAATCGAAATTAGCCTCTACCATTGTAATGTTCTTTGCTTTTTCCATTACCAAGTAATCAATGGATATGCCTTCAATTCCTGCAAAATCTCGTTGTTTTAAATACAGAAATCTCTCTTGCGGTATGAAATGTTTAAAACATAAATTATAAAGACTTGGGGCAGATTTTTTGATCTCATCTATATAGCGTTTTGCTTTGAACACAAATATTCCAGAATTCCAATAATAATCATTACTTAATACGTGCTTAGGTTTCTCTATGAAATCCTTTACTATATGATACTTTTCCTTATGATCATAAACTGCATTTATATAGCCGTATTCAGAATCAAATTTATGAAATTTGACTCCAAAAGTAACTATAGAGTCAGCCTCAGAGGCTATCTGAGACGCTTTTTGAGCGGAAGCGTGAAAATTATTTAAATCACCTATAAAATGGTCTGAGGGCAAGACTAACATTATCTCGTTTTCATTGCAGAGAAGCGCAGCAATTAATATCGCTGCTGCTGTTCCAATTTTCACTGGTTCGAAAATCACTTTATATTCTCGCAGCGCATGCAACTCCTTCTTCACTAACGGCTCGTACTGCACGTTTGTGGCAATTATGGGTGGCATATAATCGCTTTTTAACCTCAACAAAGTGTTGTGAAACATAGTGTTCTGACTAAATATTTTCTGAAATTGCTTTGGCTTCGATAAAGGCCAAAGTCTGCTGCCACTACCACCACATAGTATTACAGGGCGCATATAGTTAAGAAAATTAATTAAATAATTAACATCTTATACTAAGAGCAAGATACATGCAAGTTTTTGTTGTGGGATAATGAAAGTAGAAAGTAATTTAAAGTAACGGTTAGTTAAATGGAGGCATGTGGGCCTGCTTTTGCTGTGAGTTTCTTTTATTTTGCTCTCTCTCAATGTGAGTATTGCTGCTCTTCTGATTTCCAAACTCAGCTATTTTTTCATTAATTTTGTTTTGCAACTTTTCCTTTAAGCTTTCTCCAGTATCTGGTTTTCTAGATTTATCTATACTTTCACTACTTTTGTTTAGCCCCTCTTCTAATTCTTTCTCAATGCCTGACCTTCTAGCGTTAAGCTCATCCCATGTGCCCACTATACTAAGTGGCTTATGATCCTTTTGCCCTGGCTTTAGCCTTTCTCCACCTTTAATAACATTAAAGTCACTTTTTGCTTCTTCCCAACATCCTTTCAATTGGTGTTCCCACATAGTGAAGTAAGCATCACCATACTTCTTCTTATCTGCTACAAATAATAAAATTGGAGCCTTAAGTATGGTAGCTCCCATATTCACTAAATTTTTTACTGCCATTGCAGGAGTAAATAAAAGATAACCAAAAGACTTTGCAATTGGGTTTTGTTTGCTTATTAAATGCTCCCCTAATTTTATAGGAAGAGAGGTCAACAATTTAGTACAAACTTTAGCCAAGCTTGTAGCAAAAACGATAGGAACAGATATGAGACTTTTATCTAACTCCAGTTTACCGTTCTGGTCTCTAATTTCAGAAAAACTAGTGCTTAGTTTCTTATAATCACTAGTGTACAATAGCTTGCCATTTCTTCCTTGCTCATCAATAACTTCCTGAACCTTACCTTTTTCATTTCTTACCTCTTTAGTTAGCACAGAAGAGTTGGTTAATTGAAAAGGGTATTGAGGATTCTCGGATTTTTCAGCTTCAAAAATTGGCAAGTGTTTTTCAAGATCTATTTTTGAAAACTCAGATGGCTTATAAAATTTACTATAATCATTAACCTCACGCCTACCTTTACTAACTAAAAAGTCAATGGTAAAATAAGACCTATCGTCCGTTTCCTTGACAAGAGTCAATTCAAAACTTGGTTTTCTTCCATCCGTGTCTGTCTTGCCATATAAAAGTTTATATATAGTCTCACCCTCGCTATTCTTAGCTTCTATAATTTTCCCAGATTTTACAATTTCATCGTAATTTTTTGGGTACCGGCATTTCCTCCCATCCTTATATACCATTACCTTTCTGAGGTCTTTGACATAAACTTGAGATTCAGGTGAAGTAAACAGATCCTTTACCTTTAGCGTAAGGCCCGTTCCCCACTTTTTCAATGTCTCTAACATATTGCCAAACCAAAATCACTAAGCACTATAGTCCAATAATAAAACCAGTATGCTAAGAATATGTTAACACAGAATAGATGATTTTACAAGAAAATATGCTTGTAAAAGAAAAAAATCGTAAAAGTAAGAGCTATATAAGTGATGCTCGACAAGTACTTTATACATGTAATCGTAAAAACTCTTAGAGGTACACTGTGTATGTAATCTTCGCATACTACTTGCATTCCAAGAACTGCATGCCAGAAAATACAAAACAATAATATAACAAAAAATAAAAGCTCTAGAGGATGATCAATGGCCTGAAATAATTTTTCATTAAAAGACAAAGGGCTATCAGCATAAAGTGCGCAAGAAAATGAATAGATAAACCAAGGAAATAAAAACAGTAAAATTACTGCGGAAACGCGCTGGCCCCACCAATGATGTACTGAATTTCCAAATTGACTCATATAAACATAAATAAAAAAGCAATAGTAGAAAGAAGTAGCGTTACTGTCAGCAGTATAGCACTCCTTGAAACGCCAGTAATTTCTAAATTAAGCCCAATATCCCACAATAAATGACGAATACCATTAAGAAAATGATATACAAAACTTATAAAACATAAGACATAAGCTAATTTAGCAACAGGAGTGAATAATAATGCATTTAAGTACCTTACTATAAGTAACTCAGGAAAGTAAACATGTAATATGAAATACCAAGAAAGTATCATTAATAAAAGGAATAGCAAGACACCAGTCAATCTGTGCATAATAGAGAAAAAATTAGTAACTTGTACTTTATATATTTGTAAATGTGGAGAAAGAGGCCTATCACTCATAAAATTCCGTTATCGGGAAATTAAAATAAAGTAGAAGTAAAGACAGCAGTATAGCACATAACAACACCATCATTAAAAATGATAAGTTATGCGCAAAGCCTAAGGAGGTAATCCAGCTGCAGATTCCCCTACTGCTACCTTGTTACGACTTCACCCCAGTCACCGATCCCACTTTAAATAACTCCCTCCTTGCGGTTAGGTCGTTAGCTTCGAGTGAAACCAATTCCCATGGCGTGACGGGCAGTGTGTACAAGACCCGAGAACGTATTCACCGTGGCGTGCTGATCCACGATTACTAGCGATTCCAACTTCATGCACTCGAGTTGCAGAGTACAATCCGAACTGAGATGGCTTTTAAGGGATTAGCTTAGCCTCGCGACTTTGCAGCCCATTGTAGCCACCATTGTAGCACGTGTGTAGCCCACTCCATAAGGGCCATGATGACTTGACATCATCCCCACCTTCCTCCAGTTTATCACTGGCAGTTTCCTTAAAGTCCCCAGCATTACCTGATGGTAACTAAGAATGAGGGTTGCGCTCGTTGCGGGACTTAACCCAACATCTCACGACACGAGCTGACGACAGCCATGCAACACCTGTGTGAAATCCGGCCGAACCGACCCTATCCCTTCGAATAGGTATAATTTCCATGTCAAGGAGTGGTAAGGTTTTTCGCGTTGCATCGAATTAAACCACATGCTCCACCGCTTGTGCGGGTCCCCGTCAATTCCTTTGAGTTTTAATCTTGCGACCGTAGTCCCCAGGCGGAATGTTTAACGCGTTAGCTGTAATACAGAAAGTAAACTTCCCATATTTAACATTCATCGTTTACAGCGTGGACTACCAGGGTATCTAATCCTGTTTGCTCCCCACGCCTTCGCGCCTCAGCGTCAGATTTGAACCAGATAGACGCCTTCGCCACTGGTGTTCCTCCTAATATTTACGAATTTCACCTCTACACTAGGAATTCCTCTATCCTCTTTCAATCTCTAGGTTAGCAGTTTTAAAAGCAGTTCCAAGGTTAAGCCTCGGGATTTCACTTTTAACTTACTAACCAGCCTACGCGCCCTTTACGCCCAATAATTCCGAATAACGCTAGCCCTCTCCGTATTACCGCGGCTGCTGGCACGGAGTTAGCCAGGACTTCTTCTGTGAGTACCGTCATTATCTTCCTCACTAAAAGAGCTTTACAACCCAAAGGCCTTCTTCACTCATGCGGCATGGCTGGATCAGGCTTTCGCCCATTGTCCAATATTCCCCACTGCTGCCTCCCGTAGGAGTCTGGACCGTATCTCAGTTCCAGTGTGGCTGATCATCCTCTCAGATCAGCTATAGATCATTGCCTTGGTAGGCTATTACTCTACCAACTAGCTAATCTAACATAGGCTCATCTAATAGCAATAAATTTTTCCCCCATAGGGCGTATACGGTATTAGTTGCCGTTTCCAACAATTATTCCGTACTACTAGGTAGATTCCTATACATTACTCACCCGTCTGCCACTAAGTTATACCATAGCAAGCTACAATATAACTCCGTTCGACTTGCATGTGTTAGGCCTGCCGCCAGCGTTCATTCTGAGCCAGGATCAAACTCTCAAATTTAGACTTCAACCTATAAAAGGTTGAGGGTACATCGGATAAATCCGACAAAAAATAATTTAGCTTAATACTGCTGTCTTTATTTCTACTTTAGAAATATTTTAATCTCCAACTATTCAAACAACTTTGAGAATATTATTATGTGATATAATCACTATGTCAATATGTTTTTGCAAATCAAAAGCATTAATGTATAAATATATAACTATTTGGAATATTACCATGAAAAAACACATCTTTCTGCTTGCACTCGCACCAATGTTAGTTGGCATCACATTATACTTATTGCGCAACATTGATAACACAAAACAATCTATAACTGCAGGTGACAAATTTTACGAAGTATTATTCTTAAAAAAAGATAGTAAGCCGCTGCTAGAAGAAATAGATTCAAATTGGGGGTATTTAGCAAATTTTGAACACGCATTCAATCATATCTCAGATTCAATGCCAACAGACACAGCATCTATTATTTATAATGATTTGGCAGATGATAAAGATGCTCCTGATGTTTTGCGTGAGTTAGCACAATACTTAGAAGTAATGAGCTTACTTCACTCCAACGGTGAAAAAATAAATAAAGATAAAATTGATAATTTAGAATCAAGTGCAGTGTATCCTTATTCAAGCCAAGAAGCTATCGCTGTAGTAAAGATACATAATAACGACATTAAAGGTGCAACTGAAATATTGCGTTCCCTATTAAATAACAGAAAATGCCCTATCCTAATCAAAGCTAATGCACAAGAACTACTCAGGATATATGGAAGTTAACTCATTAGACTTTTTGTATAGTTTTTGGTAACAACCGTTAGAAACGAAAAACTACTTGACAAGCCTCGCCAGCCCCCTTATCATGATATTGAAGGTATTCAGTTATCTTCATCTGTGCAGATTAAACAGCAAGAAAACAACATAGTTGGCGTCTTATTTTTAATTTTTTGCACTATGTGCACCTTATGTCTTCACAATATTTCTAGGTTTTTACCTACACAA
>NZ_JAPQLL010000051.1:0-15276 GCF_028981865.1 Wolbachia endosymbiont of Drosophila nikananu
CTTGTTGCACTAAAGTATAGCCAAATTCTCGTGCCTTTTTGATCAAATTTTTTACAGCTCTCTCCTTATATCGTGTTTCATAGTATTCCATTCCTTTTTCTACATATTCTTGTCCGTATTTGAGCATACTATAAAATATGCATGCTATTTTTCTTGCAGTAGCTGTTATTGCTTTTGGTGCTCCTAATCGTTTTTTTAATCTCCTGTAGTATGCACCCAATGAACTTTTACTATTTCCTACAGAATTAGCAGCCATTCGAAATGCATTCGCAGCACGATTAATGACTTTACGCGTTCTTGTGCTAAACACTTTTTCTCCTGTAATTTTATTGGCAGGGCTGAGTCCTAACCACGATGAAAAGTGTTTTTCTGTTGACCATTTATTATGGTTTATACCAGTTTCTGAAATTATAGTCTGTATACTTAGTATATCAAGCCCTGGAACTTTAGTAAAATCCATACCAGTTATTCGGTGCAGTTCCTCGTGCAAAGCAAAGTCAGGCTTACTTTTTCTGTGCTTATTCTTTTCCTTACTCAACTGTTTACTTTCGTTAGATTTTGTTTCAAACGTTTTGTAATAGACCTCAATATTTCTATCACATTCTGCTATTTTTTCTTGATAAATATTATATAGTTCAAATTCTTGCTTTAGCGTGAATACATGTTCCTCTCTATAATCGCCAGCTAACGCTTTTGCTATAGTAGACTGATCATTTTTTATTCGTGCATCCCTGAATTGAGCCAATTTCCCAGAATCTCTTTCGCCTTTAATTATAGCCTTGATAATTTTCATACCAGTTACTCCTGTTATATCTCTTATAACTCTATGCAGTTGTATATTCATTTGAATTAATGCCTTCTGCATACGCAGAACATGTGTAGATGCACTTTCAGTGAGGTTCTTACGTTGTCGCACGTAACTACGCAATACACATATCTGGCTATCTGGCCTAAATGACCCTTGGAGTAATCCATAACTATGTAGTTGTTGTAACCACTGACAGTCCTGAACATCTGACTTTCTCCCAGGTACATTTTTTACATGTCGCGCATTTACCAACTTAACTTCAAAACCGTAAGATTCCAGTATTTGAAACAAAGGAATCCAATATACACCAGTTGATTCCATCGCTACGGTTGTAACTTTACACTTTTTTAACCACCTTGCTAAATTATGAAGGTCTTCAGTGAAGCAGCCAAATTTTTGAACACGTTGCTCATCTCTTCTCTCGGGTATACATACATAATGTACAGCCGAACCAACATCTATCCCTGCTGCATCAGGATTCATTACCTCTAATTTACTTTTTGTCATTGTAATTGACCTCCTATAACTTATAATGAAGAAGTATTTAAGCTTGGGACGGTTAGATTATACAATCTTCTAATCGAGGTAGTCGTAATAGACTCCATCAGTGGTTTAACCGTTCCTCCAAAACCATGCTCCCAAACGGGCACTCTAGCACCATTGAGCGTCCGGTTATAACTGCAAAAATACTTCTTAATAAATTATATTTAAAAATTGTTATAGCACTGGATAAAATAGTTTCTTTCAGGTTTAACAAGATTTTTCCTTGTTCGATGCTCCTAAACTTTTCTTAATTAACTATAGAAAATACTGTCGTAAAAGCTTGTTCGTGTGAAACCCAATACAGTGGAGTTTCTGAAAAGTTTTCGAGTATATTGTATTTTTAATTTGTAAGATAACCTTTCTGCATGCATCCTCTAAAAAGGACACATTTTAAACTTTTTTGTTGAAATAAAATAGAAACAAAAGTGCTGTTTCTTGTAGTCCTTAACATCCCTTAAGTTGACGCCATTGCCTGAACGGATACCAATATTTACCCATTAAAACAACCACGTTTTTCCGAATAACTGTAATTCCAGGCTAAATCAATGTAAACTAATTTCTACTTTTTTCAATGATTTTCTTTGCTTCTTCTACACCAACCCATTCTCCAACTGCTACCGTTTTTCCCTTCTCTAGATCTTTATAATGAGAAAAGAAATGAGCAATTTTATCTAATAGGTTCTTAGATAAGTCAGAATAGTCCTTTATATTGTCATAATAGCTATCAACACTGGAAACAGGCACAGCTAATATCTTTTCATCTTCTCCTTTTTCATCTTTAGTGAGTAATGCGCCTATTGGACGCACCGATATTAAAACACTAGATGCTAAGGGAAATTGAGTTAGCACCAAAACATCCACAGGATCACCATCACCTGCGCAGGTATTTGGTATAAACCCATAATTGCAAGGATAAGTCATTGAGGTAGACAAAAATCTGTCAACTTGTAACAACCCAAGCTCTTTATTAAATTCATACTTTACAGGCTCAGCATTTGCACTTATTTCAATTACCACATTCACCGCATTTGGTACCGCTGTTATTTTACTTAAATCCATAAATTACCTTCTTAACTTAAGAATAAGCATTATACAATATGTACTTTTAAGTTGCTACATTTATGTAGTTCTAAGCTTGTTTTGCATGGAGCGATTCTAAATTTTCATTCGTCATTCCATTGACTGTTGAAAGCGGTGGTTTCTGTGATAATTGAAATAAAGCATACACTATTACAATAGTAAGCACCGCAGCAATTGCTAGATTGGTAATGTTGTCTTGTGGCAAAATATTTTTCATTGAGTTGAACAATTTTTGCTCCATAAAGAAATAATCAGCAGCATATAATCCAACAGATAATACAAACATACCCAAAATAAGTTTACAGACTGTGTTTTTGTGTTCCGTGTATTTTGTTTCTTATCTAGTTAAGCAATATGCATTTCTATTTACTATCCTTTCAAATTCAAACCTATCTTGATTTTTGAGTAACTCTTTTGGAATATTATATGACATATTTTCATAGTGTGTACGGTACGATGGATCAATATAAAAATTTTCAACACATTTACAATGATAATAAGGAGGTAATGTTGACCTATTACTATCCAAATAAAAAAGATTAGGAAAAGTTGACCTAGTACTGCCTATACGAAAGTCATTCAATCCATACACAGCCAATCCGTTTTTACCTGGTTCGATTACACTCAGCATTCCAGCTAATACATAAAAGTACATACAGGAATATGGATCTATACTTACTGTTTGATCATTCTCAGTACTAAATAAATGCTGGAACATCTTTGGACTAGAAAATAATAATGTAATGTTTTTATTTACATTTATTTCATGTATAGAATAGTAATAATCAATTACTTTATTATATAAGTCAGGATCTTTTATATTACTTGTCTCAAGTACATCCTTAACATCTTTAATTATTTGATCCTCAAAATCTTTTTCTGTTTTCAATACCTTTTCTCCTCTAGGATTGATCAAGGTATTAAATGTATCTAACTTTTTATCATCTGCCATTTTACCCAAGTCTTTTTTTAACTCAGATTTTTTAATAACTTTATAAATTTCATCTATAACTTCTTTAACGCTGAGTTCCCTGTCTTTGCTAAGAAGTACATAAGCTTTGTTATAAATTAAAAGCAAACCTTGTAGACTAAATTTGAGATTGAGATAGTGATCTAGATGTTCTTCCTTGCTTTTTTTTGCAAATATAGATATTCCAAGGTGATTTCTACGATCTATACTACAATCATCACGTTCACCATCATGTTGAAAGCTGCCCATACATATGAACAATGCTTCAAGCAAATTACCCTTACCAACAATTTTTATTAATTCTTCAATTTCTTTTACCATTGCAAAACCTACAATATTCTACTTTATAGTACAAGCGATATAGGGTAAAATAGCAATAAATATTATTGTACGTTTACACTCTGTATCAAAGAATTAAGCCCTTTAGTTAAGAGCATATCCATCCACCGCCAATTACTTGCTCATCTTTATACGCTACACAGGCTTGACCTGGACTGATGCCAAAGTAATCGTCGTTTAAAATGACACAGGCTTTATTTTTTTCGTCAGTTGAATGTATTGTTGCTAAACTTCCCGCATGTGATGATCTCAGCTTCACAGTTACTTCCATACCTTCCTTTGGTTGTTCTAACCAATTTAACTCCTTGATCAATATTTTTTTTTGCATTAATGCGTTGATCGGCCCGACTATAACCTCATTATTCTCTGTATTAATTTTTATCACGTAAAGAGGTTCACTGTACCCAACACCTAAGCCTTTTCTTTGCCCTACTGTAAAATTTACTATGCCACTGTGCTCACCTAGCACTTTTCCATTCACATCCACAATTTTACCTTTCTGTACAGATTGTGGAGCTAATTTAGCTATTGTTTTACTATAGCTTTCGGAAACAAAGCATATATCTTGACTATCCGGCTTTTCAGAGATTTGTAAGCTGAAATACTTTGCTAATTTTCTTATATCACTTTTATGGAACCCACCTAGTGGAAATCGCAAAAGCTTCAACTGCTCCTTTGTTGTAGCAAATAGAAAATAGCTTTGATCTTTACTTTTATCAATGCTTCTGCACAACTTTACCTCACCATTTTTTTCTAATCTTCTCACGTAATGTCCTGTTACGAGCACATCCGCACCAAGATTTTTTGTAACTTGCAATAGATCACGAAATTTTACCGTTTGGTTACATCTTACGCATGGTATGGGAGTTTCCCCACGCATATAGGTACTTGCAAAATCCTCTATTACTTCCTTTCTGAATATTTCCTCATAGTTTAAAATATAGTGAGGAAAGCCAACACTTTCAGCCACGCGCTTAGCGTCATAAATATCCTGTCCAGCGCAGCATGCACCCTTTCTTGCGTTAGCATTACCGTCAGTGCCATAGAGTTGAAGAGTCACACCTATCACCTGGTACCCAAAGTTATATAGCAGTGCTGCAGCAACGGAGCTATCAACTCCCCCGGACATCGCAACAATAGCCTTGGTCTGGTGCGGAGCTTTATCTTTTAGCAGAGGTTCAATTTTAAATTCTTTTAGCATAATTGTCTTAATTTATAAACGCAAATCTTGTGTCATTCCAACATACAACTGTGCAAACGTTTTGATTTGGGGGCAATTTACATAGTAGATAATGTCATGAAAGTAGCTGACACTGGAATCTAGTTTCTATTACACAAATTCATTATATTTATTTGTAATCAAGTTTCCTGGATCCAAGTAGCCACGCTACTTGGATGACACCCTTTCCTGCTAGAAGTTGCCTTCAAATTACTTGGTGCGTGACACTGGGATCTCATTTATATTACATAACTCCATCAAAACAATTCGATAAACTACCTTCAAAAACAATTTAATCTTGCTTGAATAAAACATGGCCAAAATAATCCATGTTTTCAAGCACTTTTCCACTACCCAAGGCAACACAACAAAGTGGGTCATCTGCAACACGAACTGGTAGTTTTGTTGTTTCACTGATAACTTTGCCCAAGTTACGCAATAATCCACCACCACCGGATAAAATTATTCCTCTATCGACTATATCAGAGGAAAGTTCAGGTGGAGTGCTCTCCAGTGCAGTCCTAATAGCAGAAATTATCTGATGTACAGGCTCTATTAAACTCTCTGCAACTTGATATTCTGATAAAAGCATTTCTTTTGGCATGCCACTCACTAAATCCCTGCCTTTAATTATCATTCCCTCTTTGTTATTTTCACCTGGCAGACTAGCTGAACCTACGTTTTTCTTAATTTTTTCAGCAGTTGTTTCACCGATTAATAACTTATGACTTTCACGAATATACGATTTTATTGCTTCATCCATAATATCGCCACCTACTCTGGCAGAACGTGAATAAACAATTCCGCCTAAAGAAATAATTGCAACTTCAGTTGTACCGCCTCCTATATCAACGATCATAGAACCCTCAGGTTCAGTAACCGGGAGCCCAGCTCCGATTGCTGCAGCCATTGGTTCTTCAATCAAAAATACTTCATTTGCACCAGCACTTTCTGCTGCATCTTGTATAGCACGCCTTTCAACTGGCGTGGATCCAGATGGAACGCATATGATAATATTAGGTTTATTAACAGTGAATTTTGTGTTTGCACTGCGTATGAAATATTTTAGCATTTCTTCCGCACTTTTAAAATCAGCAATAACTCCATCCTTTAAGGGCCTTATCGCCTCTATTTCTCCAGGCGTTTTTCCAAGCATCATTTTAGCTTTTTTACCAAAAGCATAAGGAACGTAACTTCCTTTTTCTTTTATTCTTGCTACAACTGAAGGCTCATCAAGCACTATTCCCTGATTTTTCTGATAAACTAAAGTGTTTGCAGTACCAAGGTCTATAGCAATATCGCTAGCAAACAAACCTTTGAAAGTAAAAAGGCTATAAAACTTTCCGGTTAATTTTCGAACAAAATTCATACATAACTCAAGAAAACCATTTATTAAGACAAATTATACTTTTCAGATAAGTAGTAAATAACACACTCAACGTCTAAACTCTTACCTGTTACTTTTTTTAGCAGTTCCAGGCCACACTTTGCACTGTATACATTTTGAGATAACCAACTGATAAGTAAACTAAAATCTCCTTTTATTACAGCACTTAATGATTCGTAATGATTCTTTTTAACGAAAGAGAAAATCTGCACAGCAGCAATTAAAGCAATAATTTTTATAGGAAAGTAGCCCATAACACCGCTTGCCCAATATTCATCTTGAAAATAGGTGTCCAGCTCATTTTTAGCTTTTACTGGAATTTTATAGTGCTTCATACCTCCCAGCCACGCATCGTGCAGATCCTTAACTTCCAATGTACCATTTATTATATCCTGTTCTAACCTAGTTCTCAACATAATATGAGCTAACAGACTAAATTCATCTGCGTTCTTTAAAGAAGAGGAAAGGTTTATTTCATTGAAAACCAAGTGCAAATTTTCAACACTGCTATTAGTTTTGCCTTTTATAGCAAATTTCTCTTTTATGTGTGGTTGAATGAACTCAATAAATTCTCTGGATGTTCCAATCATCCTTTCCATGAATAACCCTTGAGTTTCATACATAACATGTCTCGTAATTGGGCTACTTATAGAATTTTGCGCTAAACATTTTTGATAAATTGCATAACCACTATGCCGTAAAAGTGAAAATAAACCATAACAAAAATCAGATTCGTCATAATCTATAGAGTAGTAATAAGAAGTACGAATCTCATTTAGTGCAATACCCATTTGCTGTAAACATAACGAGCCAAGTTCAATCTGCTTCTGAGTAGCAACTCTTTGTATATTAATAACCTTATCCTTTTTCTGCTTTTCAATTATTTTATCCACATTTTCGCTAAAAATTTTGCCTACCTTGGGGAATACTTCCCTTATATTCTTTTCTGTGATATCAGAGTCATAGTCAGCAAGCAGTGAGTCGTATTTTGAGCATTTTAATTGCTGCGATTTTACAGAAGCTACTTCGCGAATGAGTTTGATTAAATCAGTAAAACGTTCTTTTAGTTTTTCTAAGTTACTGGTTTCAGAATGAGATAGTTTCCATAAATTTTGGCATTCAACCTTAGCTTTGGATAAAGACTTTACTAAATCAACAGGAACAGCACTGTTGCTTTTATGTATTCTCTCTATTAACTTTAGCTGCTGAATATTTGCACTTTTTTTGTTACCAAGAGCATCTGCTAATGATTCCTTTATTGCGTCATGAGAGATAATTTCATGTCTGATTTCTTCTAGAAGACTCATTTGTTCAATTTTGTCCTCTATATTCAATTGGCTTTGGTTTAGTACTTTTAGCGTATTTTCGATATTTTTCACCCTATATAATACTTCCTCTAAAAACTTATAAGATTTCATAATTTGTTCATTGTTTTAGAAAACATCTGTTTAATATCGTAATAGATTAATAATAAAGTTAAAAGTATATTTGCTTGAAATACAATAAAAAATTGTACTTTTTATTCCTTTATTGGATTTTTCTACTCAGAGTCCAGCATATTATAAGAAAATTAATTGTAAGGTTGTAGAAAAAGTATTTAGTATTTTATTTCTCTTGACTATATTACAATATGGGGAGATATTAGGTGCTGAAATTAAAGTTACGCACTATTTTAAAATTTATGGAGGTTTAGTAATGTGGAGTAGACTGGTTATAATGTGCTGTTTTTGTTTACTACTTACTGGTGTAAGTTCTTGCCCCAAAAAAGGAGCAAATACAACAAATAAAATGAATTCTGTTGTTAAGCAGATAGGTGATAAAAGAGTTTTCTTTGGTTATGATGAATCTAGTATTACTGAAGTAAGTGCAGATGCATTACTTGACGTAATGGAGGTGTTACAAGATAACCCTGACGCAAAGGTTACTTTAACTGGTCATACTGACAACCGTGGTTCTCATGAATATAATCTTGCGCTAGGTGCTAGAAGGGCAGATGCAGCTAAAAAATTTATGGTTAGTTGTACACCTTACATAGAAAACAGAATAAAAACTGCTTCTAAGGGTGAAACTGAGCCTTTGGTTAATGTAAAAGATGATTCTAGAAATTCTAAATATGAAAAAGAGCATGCTAAAAATCGTAGAGTAGAATTTTCATTTTCTGGAATAAAGAAATAGTTTCTTGCACTAAAACCTGGATCCCAGTGTCAAGCACTGGGATGACAAAAGAGAGCAATTTCGCTGCTTGTTAGTGAGATCTATATATACCATAAATAAGTCACTGTATGACGTAGAGACTATCTGGCCATCAAGAAACATAATGAAATTAGAGTTATTATTTCAAAATATAGCTAATAGCTTTGCTTTCCATAACCAAATCGCAGTTGCAGTATCAGGTGGTGTAGATAGTATAGTCTTACTGCACTTAATGACTAACTGGGCAAAAAAAAACAAGCTTTCACTTCCTATAGCATTAACAGTAAATCATGGGTTACGTTCAGAGTCTCAAAAAGAAGCTGATTTTGTTATAAGTTATGCAAAAGAACTTGGAGCAAAGGAGTCGTTCATATTAAATTGGGAGAAGCAAAATATTAAAGGTAATATTCAGTTACAGGCACGAAAAGCACGATATAAGTTACTAGCAGAGTGGTGTAAAAACAATAATGTTAAATGTTTGCTCGTTGCTCATCACAAAGATGATCAAGCAGAAACGTTCTTATTAAGATTGGAGCGAGGTAGTGGCGTAGATGGATTATCATCAATGGATTACGAATCTTTCTTAAATGGTATTTATATATTTAGGCCATTGTTAAATTTTAGTCGTAGTGAAATAGAAAAATACGCTAAGCTTCACCAGTTAAAATGGATCGAAGATAGAAGCAACTATAACTTAAAATACAGGCGAACTTTATACCGTAACTTACTTAAAGCAAGTGACAATCAAGAGATTTTAACAGAGCGAATATGCCTCACAGCCCTTCATATGAAAAGAGCTGCAAAAGCGTTGATGCACTACACACGCCTTGCATTTAATGACTGTGTTAATGTTCATGATCTTGGTTATATTGAAATTAAACTAAGTGAATTTTATCAATTGCCAGAGGAAATAGCCTTGAGGATTCTTCTTTACTCTATAATGGCAATTGCTAGTAAACATTATAAACCAAGGTACAACAGCCTTATCGTAATATTTAATAAAATATTGCAAAAGGATAATAATGTTAACTGCACACTTTCTGGGTGCAAAATAAGAAAATATGGAGAAAATATCTTAATAATTAGAGAATCGTCAAGGATACAAGAAATTACCGTAAACCTACCTTTAAATGAACCTACTCAATGGGATAACAGATTTAGCTGCACAATACTCGGAAATCAAGAGTGTTCAGTTATCATCGCTCCATTAAAAAAAATACAAAAAGTTCCTGAATTTCTGAAGGATTACAACTGCTGCCCTGAAGTTTTCTACTCTTTGCCTACAGTACAAAAAGATGGAAAGGTGCTTGCTTATCCTAGTACATGTCAAAGTAATCAGAAAATCGATAATAATAGAGTTAAGTGTATTATTACTAACATATTGTACGAAAATCTGATAAGCTCAATTCTTTCAGGTGAAAATTAAATGACTCGGTGGAAATTCCTTAAAATTGCTCTCTTATGTCTGGCAATTGTTGCTACCATTTTTGCAATTTATATGCTGTTTTTTCAAGGTGAAGGTCTAACTACTATATCTTTTTCAGAATTTTCAGACAGATTAGAAAGTAACGACATAAAAAGTGTTGTTATAGATGGAAATAGTATTGTAGGTAAATTTAAGGATGAATCAAGTTTTAAGTTAGTCAGTATTATATCTAATGATCTCATAAAAATTTTACGTGATAAAAGGGTTCACATTCTATTTTCAACAGAAGCCATAAATGCAGATGTCATTTTAAATAGCATTTCCATTATAATATTTCTAGGTGTGCTAGTATTTGGCTGGGTGATATACGAAAAAAATTTTACCATTAGCTTAGACGATAAATTAATTACAGAAGAAGAGAAATTAAAATTTAGTGATGTTGCAATCTCCGATGAGGTGAAGGAATCATTAGAAATGATTTGCCATTTCATAAAAAATAGAAAAAATTTTGAACAATCCAATTGTGATATACCAACAGGCTACATTTTATACGGTCCCCCCGGAAATGGTAAAACCCTCCTTTTTCGTGCAATTGCAGGCGAGGTTAATATTCCGTGCTATAGTGTTTCAGCGTCTGAGTTTTCTAAACCATTAATGGGTGCTGGTCCAGCTTACATTCGTGATCTTTTCGAAAAATTAAGAAAAAATTCTTCTTGCATACTCTTTATAGATGAAATAGATGCCGTTAGTAGACGAAATAATTCAGAAACTTCTGCTATTAATAATGAAGAGAGGAGGATGATCACTCAGTTATTGAGTGAACTAGATGGGATAAAATCTAGAAAAGATGTAATAGTAATTGGTGCAACAAATCATTTGTCTCATATAGATAAAGCACTTTTGAGACCTGGGCGCCTAGGTGAGTACATTCATATTCCTCTACCTGAAGAAAAGGAGCGTGAGAAAATATTGAATATCAATTTAAAGAATATACAAAGAGCACCAGACGTAAATCTGGAAGAAATTGCACACCGAATTTCTAATTGTTCAGGAGCTGATTTATCTGATTTGGCAAAAAAAGTAAAATATAATGCTATGAACAGAAGCCATAAAGGCACTATTCCTACTATTACTATGGATGATTTTAATCGTGAATTGGAAAAAATGAAAAGAATAAATGAGGCAAGAGTAGAACAGACAGTTAACCAGCATGGTATACGGAATAGTTCCCAGCAA
This sequence comes from Wolbachia endosymbiont of Drosophila nikananu, assembly GCF_028981865.1. NCBI lineage: Bacteria > Pseudomonadati > Pseudomonadota > Alphaproteobacteria > Rickettsiales > Anaplasmataceae > Wolbachia > Wolbachia endosymbiont of Drosophila nikananu. The sequence goes on from NZ_JAPQLL010000051.1 coordinate 11,202, forward strand.
TTTATATAAAGTCATCTTATTAACAAATTACTTTGTGCAACAAAGTTTTCCTACACTATTCTTTGCCTACAGTACAAAAAGATGGAAAGGTGCTTGCTTATCCTGATGTAAATTATAACAGAAAAAATACCAATGACGATAAGGCTCAATGCATTATTAATAGCACAATAAAACAAAATTTGGTAAGCTTGATTAGTACTTAGTTAGAAATAGAAATGAAAAAATTTTTAGAAGGCTTATTGATCTGGTTAGTAATTATTGTTCTTATTTCAGTTGCTTATATTCAGTTCAGCGGAAATGTAGGTAGAAGTAAAACAACCATACCTTTTTCGGAATTTTTAACTAGACTAGAAGACAATGATGTAGAAAATATTGTCATAAAAAACCAGAGCATTGAGGGCAAGTTTAGGGATGGTTCAAGTTTCAACTCAAGCGGTGTTATATATAGCGACCTAATAAAAAATTTACATGATAGAAAAGTGAGATTCTCCTTTTCAACTGGAGATTCTGTCATGAACGTAATTGGTGGATTACTTATCTCATGGGTCCCAACATTTATTTTTATTGGCTTTTTGCTATTCTTTCTTAAACAAACACAAGCGGGGGGCAACAGAACTATAAGCTTTGGCAAGTCAAGGGCTAGACTCATGACTAGTGGGAAAAAAGTAACATTTGATGATGTTGCCGGAATTGATGAAGCAAAAGAAGAGCTAGTAGAAATCGTTGATTTCCTTAAACAAAGGCAAAAATTTCAAATATTAGGTGGAAAAATACCAAAAGGGTGCCTTTTAATTGGCTCTCCTGGAACTGGTAAAACTTTACTTGCTCGTGCAATTGCAGGAGAAGCTAATGTGCCGTTCTTTAGCATTTCTGGATCTGATTTTGTTGAGATGTTTGTTGGTGTTGGTGCGAGCCGTGTTCGTGATATGTTTGATCAAGGCAAGAAAAATGCTCCTTGTATAATTTTTATAGATGAGATAGATGCGGTGGGTAGACATCGTGGCATTGGTCTTGGTGGTGGTAATGACGAAAGAGAACAAACATTAAATCAGTTATTAGTTGAGATGGATGGCTTTGAGTCTAATGAGGGCGTAATAATAATTGCTGCGACTAACCGTCCGGATGTCTTAGATCCAGCACTGCTTAGGCCTGGTCGTTTTGACCGGCAGATTACTATTTCTTTACCCGATATAAATGGGCGCGAGAAAATATTAAATACGCATATAAAGAAAATATCAATGGCCCCTGATGTCAATGTGAAAACAGTTGCAAGAGGAACACCTGGTTTTTCAGGGGCTGATTTAGCAAATTTAGTGAACGAATCTGCGCTTATTGCTGCAAGAAGAAACAAGAAGATTGTTACCATGGATGATTTCGAATATGCACGTGATAAAGTGATGATGGGTGTGGAAAGGCGATCTCTCATTATGACAGAAGAGGAAAAGAGACTGACTGCATACCATGAAGCTGGTCATGCGGTGATTGCTGTTAATATGCCTGCTTCTGATCCTATACACAAGGCAACAATTATTCCACGCGGTAGGGCACTCGGTTTAGTTATGAGACTACCAGAAACAGATAGAGTGTCCCTCACAAGAGAAAAGATGCTAGCAGATATAACTGTTGCAATGGGTGGACGTGTGGCAGAAGAGCTAATTTTTGGCTACGATAAAGTCACAAGCGGCGCATCTTCAGATATAAAACTAGCATCAGATTTATCACGTTCTATGGTAACAAAATGGGGAATGAGCGACAAAATAGGTCCAATATATCACAATCGCGAACAAACTATGCATGGTTCTGAGATAATTTCTGAAGATACGTTAAAACTTATAGATGAAGAAGTGAAGAAAGTTGTGTCTTCTTGCCATGAAAAAGCGAAAGACATTTTGACCAAGCATAAGAAAGGCTTAGATCTCATTGCCGAGAATCTACTGGAGTTTGAAACTTTAACAGGAGATGAAATAAAGGACATATTAAGCGGAAAAAAAATTGTTAGAGAGGAAAATGAGAAGAATGAGAAAATAAAAAAATCCTCTCTCTATTAGATTTGACCCTAGCTTAAAATGCTAATCAGCTAACGCTGCAATAAAACATTCAGAATTGTAACTGTCAATATAAATTGTATTCAAATATTCATAATATTGCATTTTCATCACAATAATGCTATCATTTAGTTAATATTATTGTTTAATGAAGTGTGAGTAATGATTGATATAGCTTCTATTGGTGTAAGTACAGTTATTGATCAGAATTATAGAAGAAAAGTACAATTATGTTTATTAGGATTACTTGTAACTGTGTCAATAGCAACTTTTACCTGGTTTACTTTCCCTGCGTCACAAAATGTATTAGCTCTGTTTTTACTTCCGGCTATGTTCTTGCTCTTCACTTTATCGATGGGTTATTACATGTTCATATTTAGTTGTGAAGAAAAATCTTTGGTAAAGAATGTTCTTGGTATGGTTGAACCTGCTGAGTCAGTTAAGAGCATCGAACAAGGAAAAATCTTGTTAAACCTGAAAGAAACTATTTTATCCAGTGCTATAACAATTTTTAAATATAATTTATTAAGAAGTATTTTTGCAGTTATAACCGGACGCTCAATGGTGCTAGAGTGCCCGTTTGGGAGCATGGTTTTGGAGGAACGGTTAAACCACTGATGGAGTCTATTACGACTACCTCGATTAGAAGATTGTATAATCTAACCGTCCCAAGCTTAAATACTTCTTCATTATAAGTTATAGGAGGTCAATTACAATGACAAAAAGTAAATTAGAGGTAATGAATCCTGATGCAGCAGGGATAGATGTTGGTTCGGCTGTACATTATGTATGTATACCCGAGAGAAGAGATGAGCAACGTGTTCAAAAATTTGGCTGCTTCACTGAAGACCTTCATAATTTAGCAAGGTGGTTAAAAAAGTGTAAAGTTACAACCGTAGCGATGGAATCAACTGGTGTATATTGGATTCCTTTGTTTCAAATACTGGAATCTTACGGTTTTGAAGTTAAGTTGGTAAATGCGCGACATGTAAAAAATGTACCTGGGAGAAAGTCAGATGTTCAGGACTGTCAGTGGTTACAACAACTACATAGTTATGGATTACTCCAAGGGTCATTTAGGCCAGATAGCCAGATATGTGTATTGCGTAGTTACGTGCGACAACGTAAGAACCTCACTGAAAGTGCATCTACACATGTTCTGCGTATGCAGAAGGCATTAATTCAAATGAATATACAACTGCATAGAGTTATAAGAGATATAACAGGAGTAACTGGTATGAAAATTATCAAGGCTATAATTAAAGGCGAAAGAGATTCTGGGAAATTGGCTCAATTCAGGGATGCACGAATAAAAAATGATCAGTCTACTATAGCAAAAGCGTTAGCTGGCGATTATAGAGAGGAACATGTATTCACGCTAAAGCAAGAATTTGAACTATATAATATTTATCAAGAAAAAATAGCAGAATGTGATAGAAATATTGAGGTCTATTACAAAACGTTTGAAACAAAATCTAACGAAAGTAAACAGTTGAGTAAGGAAAAGAATAAGCACAGAAAAAGTAAGCCTGACTTTGCTTTGCACGAGGAACTGCACCGAATAACTGGTATGGATTTTACTAAAGTTCCAGGGCTTGATATACTAAGTATACAGACTATAATTTCAGAAACTGGTATAAACCATAATAAATGGTCAACAGAAAAACACTTTTCATCGTGGTTAGGACTCAGCCCTGCCAATAAAATTACAGGAGAAAAAGTGTTTAGCACAAGAACGCGTAAAGTCATTAATCGTGCTGCGAATGCATTTCGAATGGCTGCTAATTCTGTAGGAAATAGTAAAAGTTCATTGGGTGCATACTACAGGAGATTAAAAAAACGATTAGGAGCACCAAAAGCAATAACAGCTACTGCAAGAAAAATAGCATGCATATTTTATAGTATGCTCAAATACGGACAAGAATATGTAGAAAAAGGAATGGAATACTATGAAACACGATATAAGGAGAGAGCTGTAAAAAATTTGATCAAAAAGGCACGAGAATTTGGCTATACTTTAGTGCAACAAG
>NZ_JAPQLL010000052.1:0-21945 GCF_028981865.1 Wolbachia endosymbiont of Drosophila nikananu
CTTGTTGCACTAAAGTATAGCCAAATTCTCGTGCCTTTTTGATCAAATTTTTTACAGCTCTCTCCTTATATCGTGTTTCATAGTATTCCATTCCTTTTTCTACATATTCTTGTCCGTATTTGAGCATACTATAAAATATGCATGCTATTTTTCTTGCAGTAGCTGTTATTGCTTTTGGTGCTCCTAATCGTTTTTTTAATCTCCTGTAGTATGCACCCAATGAACTTTTACTATTTCCTACAGAATTAGCAGCCATTCGAAATGCATTCGCAGCACGATTAATGACTTTACGCGTTCTTGTGCTAAACACTTTTTCTCCTGTAATTTTATTGGCAGGGCTGAGTCCTAACCACGATGAAAAGTGTTTTTCTGTTGACCATTTATTATGGTTTATACCAGTTTCTGAAATTATAGTCTGTATACTTAGTATATCAAGCCCTGGAACTTTAGTAAAATCCATACCAGTTATTCGGTGCAGTTCCTCGTGCAAAGCAAAGTCAGGCTTACTTTTTCTGTGCTTATTCTTTTCCTTACTCAACTGTTTACTTTCGTTAGATTTTGTTTCAAACGTTTTGTAATAGACCTCAATATTTCTATCACATTCTGCTATTTTTTCTTGATAAATATTATATAGTTCAAATTCTTGCTTTAGCGTGAATACATGTTCCTCTCTATAATCGCCAGCTAACGCTTTTGCTATAGTAGACTGATCATTTTTTATTCGTGCATCCCTGAATTGAGCCAATTTCCCAGAATCTCTTTCGCCTTTAATTATAGCCTTGATAATTTTCATACCAGTTACTCCTGTTATATCTCTTATAACTCTATGCAGTTGTATATTCATTTGAATTAATGCCTTCTGCATACGCAGAACATGTGTAGATGCACTTTCAGTGAGGTTCTTACGTTGTCGCACGTAACTACGCAATACACATATCTGGCTATCTGGCCTAAATGACCCTTGGAGTAATCCATAACTATGTAGTTGTTGTAACCACTGACAGTCCTGAACATCTGACTTTCTCCCAGGTACATTTTTTACATGTCGCGCATTTACCAACTTAACTTCAAAACCGTAAGATTCCAGTATTTGAAACAAAGGAATCCAATATACACCAGTTGATTCCATCGCTACGGTTGTAACTTTACACTTTTTTAACCACCTTGCTAAATTATGAAGGTCTTCAGTGAAGCAGCCAAATTTTTGAACACGTTGCTCATCTCTTCTCTCGGGTATACATACATAATGTACAGCCGAACCAACATCTATCCCTGCTGCATCAGGATTCATTACCTCTAATTTACTTTTTGTCATTGTAATTGACCTCCTATAACTTATAATGAAGAAGTATTTAAGCTTGGGACGGTTAGATTATACAATCTTCTAATCGAGGTAGTCGTAATAGACTCCATCAGTGGTTTAACCGTTCCTCCAAAACCATGCTCCCAAACGGGCACTCTAGCACCATTGAGCGTCCGGTTATAACTGCAAAAATACTTCTTAATAAATTATATTTAAAAATTGTTATAGCACTGGATAAAATAGTTTCTTTCAGGTTTAACAAGATTTTTCCTTGTTCGATGCTCCTAACTCACTGGAAAAATTTCCATCACCCCAATTATCATTATATCTGCTTAAGATTCCAAACAAAAACGGCAACGATCCAGACTGAATAACAGCTCGTGGTTGTATTTCCTTCATTATCGAAGAACCTTCTGGAAGATCATTAATAGCTTTAAGTGTGTTTTTTATGTTACCAAGATCACTAGCACTATCAATTGCAGCAATATTGGCATCTTTTCTCGTATCAAGTAGTGATATATGTGAGTCTGATGAGATTTTTAGAGCTTTTAAAGATTCAGTCTTAAGTGTGTTTATTTCATCTACAGATTCTGTTTTTGCTGTGGTTATTGTAGATAATGAACTTGTTTTATTGTCATTAAGGGCCTTTAAATGTTTTGTTGCTGCATCTAAAAGTTCTTTTAATTTTGCATCAGTCATTTGTACAATATCAAGTACTGTACTCTGACCAGCTATAGATTCTAATGCTTTGGCAAGATACGCTATCTTGTCAGGTGTAGCATCTACAGCCAATTCTTTCAGTCTCTGATGCAATGCATAAACTACTTCTTTGGCAATGGTCATTTTTACTCCTTCTAAATTTGTTTGTTACTTTTCAACTCTAGCTTTATGTGGCAATATAGACATCAAAATTTACGTAACCATACTTGCCTACAACTATTAACTGAACGCCTTGCAGAGCAATACCAGAAGCAGTAGTTGTTTTAGAGCCTTTATTATAAAGTGTGGAAAGTTGCTTTCCTGTAAGCAACGATTCCACTATTAAATCTGCACCATATGTGCTATCACCATAGTAAGTAGTTGGAACATAAATGGTAAAACTACGCTCCCCTCTTTTTTCAGCTGTACGAGTGTTACGATTTGCGCTATAACCTGAATCTTTATTAACTAGCAATTGTACTGCAGATTCCTTGCGGAATAAAGATGAGGAATTTAAAGTTTCTATCACTTTTAACCTGTGACTTTGAATATTAGCTTCTATTGCTCTACATGCTAACTCTGACTTAACAATAGAGCTTAATGCTACTGCACTACCTACTATTGCATTCATAGCTGCTGAAGAAGCTGCTACTGCATTCATATCAGCATGATCCGCCACGTTAAGCCCAACAAGTCCACTAACAAGGTTCGCAATCGCCATCGAATTATTGTTCACTATACTCATTGCCGTAGTTGAGTTTCTTACTATATCTCTTGCTACTGAGGAAGATGCTATCACATTCATAGCTGTTGGAGAAGCTGCTATAGCAGTCAACCATTCAGGATTGGCTATTATTGTCAGTATTGAATTAGAATTACTGAGCATCTTATTGAACTTTTCTTGGTTATTAGCGTCACTCAACCAGGTCTCCAAATCCCTATTGCTTAGACTTCTTTTAATACCCTTGGGTCAAAAGTAGCTTCAAAGTCACTTACCAGTCCTTTTAACGCAGAAAGTTGTTCTTTGCCTGTGCTCTCTATTTCAGCGATATTAGTATCTTTTCTTGTATCAAGTAGCGACATATGTGATTCTGCTGAGGTCTTTAAATCACCCAGAGCGCTAGTTTTAAGTGTATCAATTGCTTCCAAAGACTTTTCCTTAGCTTCTGTTATTGCTGACAAAGAACTCGCTTTGTTAGTATTTAGATCATTTAAATGTTTTGTTACTGCATCCAAAAGTTCTTTAAGCTTTTCATCAGTCATGTTTATGATATCAAGAACCGTACTTTTTCCTGCAACTGATTCTAATGTTTTAGCAAGATACGCTATTTCTTCAGGTGTAGCATCTACTGATAGCTCCCTTAACCTCTTACTCAATGCGTTAATTACTTCTTCTGCAATTGTCATCTATTTTTACCCCATAAATTTAAAAAAGTTTCAAAACTAAAACGCTCAAATGCGCTTTTAAGCTCTGTATGTTCGGTATTCCTTGATGAAATATCTACATCTATTTGCTCAATGGTTTTGCGAATACGCACCACATCCTGAACAGCGATGTTATCTGGATGAGGCAATAAATATCCCCTTTCAGTTTTATCTTTTTTCATTTCTTAGGATATTACTACTCTTAAAGCTCTAACTTTAGGACGGTATTCCACCGTGCCAGAGAGAGATAACTTTATTCTTGTTTCATTAGCATTAAAACTTGTCAGCACATGAGTACGCTCTACCCAGCTGTCACCCGCAGGTTTACCTATTGTTAAATCAACCAATTGCCATTCACTGTTACTCTGCTGTACATAAGTTTTAATATCCGCAGTACCAGGAATCGAAGCTTCATAAGTAATTGTTACTTTAGTATTAGATCCTGCAGGAATGCTTCTCGTCACATAATCTGCATTCTCTGCAATTTCACCAAGAATCAGTTGCAGCCCAGGGTAAAAAACTGGACTTCTTTTCTCTGATCCACGTAGTGTTGCTTTAACTACCAACTCTCCATTTAACCTGGACCGCAGTGCTATTGGTAAATTATCAGATAAACTATGTTCTTGTTTTTTACCAACTTCAACTAATGTAAGCTCAACATTGGTATCAGAAGACACTAGATCAATATTGGCCAATGCGATTAAATCTGATGTATTATTTGCCGTAACTTTTCCAAGATCAAAAACGTGGAAAACCTCAGTAAATTTTGCTGCTAAGAGCCTGAAAGTTAAATCACGATTTTGATGTGGCGTCCAAGTACTTGCATTGCTTGATGAAAGCAGTACCCCTACTTGATAAGGCTGACTTGTTACCCAACGATTGTTTACACTGTCATGCTTGCCAAGTTCTGCTATCTTCACTGCAGTGTTTGCATCATCAGTAAGTAAGACCAAAGCATATTCTTGTCCTGCTTCACACCAAACTGGTGACCAAGTTATACGTATTGCAGTACCATTAGTATTGATATCAGTAGGTAATATATAACCTTCTGCAATTACCATTTGAGTTGGCATGCCAACACTTGTTTCTCGAATCTGCGCAACAACACGTTTTTCACCCTTATTTGTAAACCACAAATCTACGCCTGCAATATGCCTACTTTCATTTAAAGTAAAAGTTTGTGCTAAAGGGTCATAGCGCTGAGACACTACTGTTGTTTCATCGCGTCTGATATCAGTGATCACTGTAACGCGTCTTCTCTCTTCAGTAGTAATTACTCCACGACCAGTATAAGTTGCTTCACCATAACTACCTTGGCTACCAAAAAATTGTACCAACTTCGTTCCTGCTGGAACACTGCTTGGTACAGTAAATTTTCCTTCCAATTTTCCTTGATTGTTAGCTTTTAACATATTTTTCTTCTCTAAAATTTAGGCTATAGGTGTAATAGGAATGCCATCGAATTTTAATTCCTTCAGCTCTTCTCCTGGAGAAAATCCTTCAATTTCAAAGTTTTGTGTTATTTCTCTCATAAAGGCAATTTCATTACTCCTGCTGTTTAAGAGTTCCATAGTCTCACTTGTTTCCGTACCAATTAGCACACTTTGCGTAGAACGTGATTGCTCATTGGATGCTCCAAGTATTACTTCTTTGGTGATTGGACTCGATGTAACGCTAAATCTTCTGGTTACCGGACTTGACCAATTAGTTTTCAGCTCTGTCCAACGGTCTATATTGAGGCTAATAGTAACTTTTGCAGGTACTGGTGCAAAAGCTTGGTAAGGATTGATTTTCATTTCCATGGTTTGCAAAGGTTGTTCCAAGATTGGCTCAAGCTCGTACGGCAAAACCCAAGGTTCTGTACCTTTACCAACATCTGCTACCGTGACTTTAATTGGCAAAGTTAATTCCATGTCAACAATTGCTGCAGTTTGAGAAATACCCTGATCACGCATATCATCGTCAAAAAATGGATCAACAAATACTCCTTTTTTAGCTGTTGGTTCTCTAAAGCTTGCATCATTGCGCAAACGTTCTTGTGCAACCAGTGCAAAGGTTACTTATACTACTTCGCATAGCTTCCAGATCACTCATTGGTACTACATGAATAGCATTGTTGATAACACTTGGATTTTCTTGATCTTTCCACTGCTGATAAACATAGCTCAGTGCAAGCTGCCCTGCAGGTGCCTTTGGAATTGATGGTCGCCAAGGGTGGGCTATGCCTTTTATACGATGCACTACTCCACCCATATCAATGGTAATCAGGTCATAACGAGGCATTTTCCAGCTATAATCAACCAATACCAATGTTCCATCCACAGCACCTGAAATTTTACACCCTTTTTCACTTTTGTTTTGTGCAGTAACGCGAGTACGTGCACGGTAAGTTACTTTATAGCTGCTACCAGGTGCTGGCTCTCCACCTGGTGGACTCCAATCAATCTTTCCTGAGTCCAAGCGATAATCTGTACCTTTTACATAGATAGTACTTCCTTGCTTAACTTGAATGATTTCAAGTATTGCAGAGTCAGGTATTGGATCAACTGTTCCTGAATATGACCCATGAGTTAAGGTAACAGTTTTTTGGACAGTAATATCTATCTTAGTAATCTCTGTAACCGGTGTATCACTCAGCTTCAACTCCATTACTTCTTTATTACTTGGCTGAAAAGTATGAGGCTCTGATTCAACTTGCTTAATGTCTGGATCTTCGTCAAAACGTATACGCATACTATGTGGCAGTTCAATCTCATAACCTTCCACATGAGCTTTACCTTCATTGACTACAAAGATTTGCTGTACTTTGCTGTCTCTTTCTTCTTTTTGTAAGAACATTACACCAAGGCCATTTACTACATATGAACCATTTGCTTCACGGTCATAACGAGCAAGGGCAGTATTTACTGCATTTGCTTGTGGTGGTGGCGCATGCTGAATTAATACGCCGTTTTCCACATTGTAAATAGGGTAAAATTCTCCATTCTTGAAACTTGTAGTTACTCCTTCTGCTTGATAATCCCAGGTAATAGTAATTTTAGTTCTTGCTGCTCCCACTTCTTGGTAATTCCTTGTGCCAACAGCGGGGTCACGAAGAGATGGATCTTCAAGTTCGGTAATTGTAGATTCAACGTACCAAACACCAATACGGACTGTAGTATTGACAGAAATAATTAGCTCTGCTTTTTCTACATCTCTAATTGCACCACGCAGATAAATTTTTCCTGACTCAAGAGTAACTCTTTCCCCATCTATTATGTGATAGCAAAGAGAGTGAAAAGGCAAGTAAATTTTTGAGAGAAAAAGGAGGAATAACAAAAAGTAGAGAACTGACGTGCTATGGAATAGAGGGGCTAGTGGGAGAAATAGCAGACATGTTGAATGGAAGCTACATGCCGGAGCTAAAAATAATAGAGATAGGAGAAATAAGGAAGAGAGACAAATCGCTAATAAAGAAAGAATGTCAAAATTTAGCAAGCAAGATAATCAGCCAAGTGAATGCAATGATAGATGAGGTGGTAAAAAGGAAGGCTTAGGTTTAAAGAAAAGGTGGGGTAAGTTATGGTAAAGCTGGGTAAAAAAGAGGAGTCACTATTAGAGAACTCGTTTAAAAATATTTATGAAAGAGACGAAAAAGGAAGAACAGCTCTACATTATGCAGTAGAGGTAAAAACAGTGAGGTTATTAATTGAAAAAGGAGTAGATGTGAATGCAGCAGATGTAAGAGGACATACAGCACTGCATCTAGCGATAACGGAGAAACGTCTAGAAACAGTTAGGGAATTGATAAAATCAGGAGGGAATGTAAATGCTGAAGAGTATGGCAATAAATGCACTCCGCTGCATCTTGCATGTATGGTAGGAGAAAAAGAAATAGTGGAGGAGCTAGTAAAAGCAGGGGCTGAAATAGAGCAAGCAGATAAATTTGGAATAACAGCGATGGATTATGCGAAAAATAGCAAAGAAATAGCCGAGGTATTAAAGAAAGAAACAGAGAAAATGGAAAGTTTGTTAAAAAAATAAGAGTCGTATCAGAAAGCGCAACAGCAGTTGGTAAAGGAAGGGCTAGACCAAATTTGAAGGCTGTAGCTGATAAAAGTTGGTCTTTTTCATAAGAGTAAATGGATTGATGGAAAAAAGGAGTGGTAAGGCTCCTTGCACTACAAAAACATTTGCAGGAGAAACTATGAGAAAAAGAACATTAACTTGCCGATACGAGCCAGATGAATTAGCGGAACAACATCTAGCAGACGCCTATGAGCTGTTACTAAGGTATGCGGTAAAAAGAAACAATGAAAAGGAGATAAAGAAAAATGATAACAGTGGCCTTATATGCAAGAGTTTCATCGAAGAGTCAAGCGCAGAACAATACAATAGAGAGTCAAATTGCCGAGCTCAAGCATAGAATTGCTGCAGATAAGCATGAGTTATTGAATGAGTATGAATTTAAGGATGATGGGCTTAGTGGGTGGAGTTTAGAACGTGAAGGTTTAGATGCATTACGTGATAAAGTAGGAGAAGATCAAATTGATAAAATTTATATTCATTCACCTGACCGACTATCAAGAAAATCTGCACATCAAATGATACTACTTGATGAATTTGAAAAAGCAGGAGTAGAAGTAATATTCTTAAATCATAAGACTGAAAATAATCCAGAGTCTAAATTGTTATTGGGAATGCAAGGATTAGTGGCAGAATATGAGTGTACAAAGATTATGGAACGTAGTCGTAGGGGAAAACTCCATAGAGCAAAAAAAGGCTGTGTAAGTGTAATTGGCATTGCACCTTTTGGTTATAATCGTATAAAGCATGTAGATAGAGAAAAGACAAAGTTTGAAATAAATGAAGAGGAAGCAAAAATAGTAAAGCAGATATTCATGTGGGTAGGGCAAGAGAGAATAAGTATAAGGGAAGTGATACGTAGACTAAGAGATAAGTCAATTAGAACAAGAACTGGAAAGAAGGTGTGGTGTCCAATAATAATTTGGAAGGTATTAAGAAATCCAGCATATAAAGGACAAGCAGCGTTTGGTAAATTAAAGAGGGTTGAAAGAAGAGAAAGAAATAAATAAAAGGTTTCTATCTGTCGCACAGATGAGGACAGCTGGATTTACATACCAGTACCAAAAATAGTTGATGAAGGGTTATTTAATAAAGTACAAAAGCAACTGGATGAAAATAGAAAAAGAGCAAGGATGCAGAGAGAGGGAGGAAAAAAGAAATATCTATTACAAGGTCTAGTTGTGTGTCAAAACTGTGGATATGCGTATAGTGGTGCACAATGTGGAGTTGAAGGAAAAAAGTTTAGCTATTATCGCTGTAGTAGTACTATACGTATTACTGATGGTAGGGAGAAGTGTACTAATAAATTGGTCCGTACAGATATGTTAGAAACAGCTATATGGGAAAAGGTGAAAAATTTACTAAAAAACCCAGAGATAATAAAAAATGAGTATCACCGTAGAATTGCAGAAAATAAAAATGATGAATCATCAGATAAGAAGTTTGCAAGAAGGGAAAATCAAATAAAACAAGGCATCGAAAAGTTAATGGAAGACTATTATAGTCAAGAAAATGTAGGAGATAAAGGATATATAAGTGAGGAAGAATTTAAACAGACGATGAAAAGAATGAGGGAACGCTTAAGAGGGATAGAAGAAGAGAAGAAAAAGGTAGTTGATCAAAAAGCAATAGAGAAGGGAATGAACCTTATCATCAACAGTATAAAGAGTCTTTATTCCAGTGTAAAATCTAATTTGGAACAGCTAGATTGGCAAACTAAGCGTGGCATCATTAAAGCATTAGTAGAACGAATTCAGATTGGTTATGACCAGGTAGAAGTGGCGTTTAGAATCGAAGAACCAGCACAGGATGGAGAGATTTTTAATTTGCAACATTGTACTGGACGTCATGATAAGGGAACTGGCGGAGTTTGTCAAGTAAGTTTTTTCGTTTCCATGTTGTCAGCTACCTGAATATTGATCATACGAGTTCCATCTGTTATATATAATCTTTTTGAATACGAAAAAAACTGATGAATGAGTATGAGATTACGGTTATAGGTAGCGGTCCTGGTGGTTATATAGCAGCAATTAGAGCGGCACAGCTTGGGTTTAAAACTGCAATTGTAGAAAAAGAAAAAAATTTAGGCGGTATATGCTTAAATTGGGGATGTATACCAACAAAATCACTACTTAGAGCATCTGAGATTTATAGGCTAATAAAAAGATCAAAAGAGTTTGGTATAGAAGTAAAGGGAGCGAGTTTTGATATACAATCAATAGTGCAATACTCAAGAAACGTTGTTGATAAATTATCAAGTGGCGTTGCATATTTGATGAAAAAAAATAACATCAAAGTTCATCAAGGCTTTGGTAAACTTGCAGGCAATAGTACTATAAAAGTTGCTGGCGACAAGGAAGAACAAGAAATTATTTCCAAGCATATCATTTTAGCAACAGGAGTGAGGGCACGGAATCTGCCTGGAATAGAGGCAGATGGAAATTTAATATGGAATGCGCAGCACGCTATGACTCCAGATAGATTACCAAAATCGCTATTAATTATAGGGTCTGGTGCAATTGGAATAGAGTTTGCAAGTTTCTATAACACTCTGGGAGTTGATGTAACAATCATAGAGATAAAGAGCACTATTTTGCCGCTGGAGGATAAAGACATTTCAGGACTAGCAGAAGAAATATTCACAAAACAGGGGATAAAAATATATACAAACAGTAGCGTAAAAGCTCTTACTAAAAGTAAAGACTCTGCTCAAGTGCTACTAAGTAGTGGCGAGAGCAAAGAATTTGATAGGGTGATTGTTGCGGTTGGAATTCAAGCAAATATTGAAAATATAGGTTTAGAAAATACAAAAATTAAATTAAGCCCTTCTGGTTTTATTGAAATGAATGAATGGTATGAAACTAGTGAATCAAATGTGTATGCAATAGGTGATGTAGCTGGCCCACCATGTTTAGCACATAAAGCGAGCCATGAAGCTGTGATCTGCGTTGAAAAGATTGCTGGTAAAAGTGCTCATGCGTTAAAAAAAGAATGCATACCAAATTGCACTTATTCTCATCCACAAATAGCGAGCATCGGCCTTACTGAGGAACAGGCAATAAAAGGTGGGTATGATGTAAAAATAGGAAAATTTCACTCTAACTTTAATGGTAAGTCTGTTGCACTCAGTGAAACTGAAGGGTTAGTGAAAACAATTATAGACAAAAAGACAGGCGAACTTCTGGGTAGCCACATGATAGGTGCAGAAGTAACGGAGTTAATTAGCAATTTTGCTCTTGTAAAGCAACTAGAAGGAACAAACTTCGACATAAAATCTACGATTTTTCCTCATCCAACCATTTCAGAGATGATACACGAATCAGTGCTTGCTGCAGATGTTAAATAGTTGAACTAACGTTCCATCGTTTTAGAGTTGTCAATGTCTTGGGTAGTAGTTTGATTAGGCACTTTAATTTCAATAGATTGATTACCAGCATCAGAATTCTGTAACTCTTCTTTCAATCCTTTAGCTGCTTCTTTAACTTCAAGCTTTGCCTTTGGATGAAGATCCTCTGGGCCTTTTCCTTTAGTATCCAAACCTTGTTGTAGATTAGTGCTTTTCATTTTATTATGCTGCTTGTGCTCAGGTAGGTCAACAACCGAATTGAAAAGAATTTTTATTATATTTTTTAGCAATTCTAAAAAACCTCCTCTTCTGCCTTCTCTTTGTTCTTGAGATTTATTTTTCTCATTAGGTTCTTTTTTACTATTACTTTTAGGCATTTTTAACTCAACTATCATAAAGCTTAATAAAATTCTACGTGCAAATTGTTAAATAACAGTTAACAATCTAGGATTTATTGTTTACAGATGGATATTATTTTAGCAACAGGTGGCACAGGCGGGCATATCTTTCCGGCCATAGCCTTAGCAAAAGCACTAAAGACACAAGGATACAATTGCATATTATTCACTGATAAAAAAACAAATAAGAATATCGACATAGAAAGCTATATTTTACCATTACGTAGACCAAGCGGCAACAAATTTAAGTTTTTCCTTTTATTAATGTATAGTTGTGTGCTAGCAATATATAAAATCAGAAAATTGAAGCCAAGATTAGTAATTGGTTTTGGTAGCTATGCTTCTTTTCCAACTCTTCTTGCAGCAAGGGTTCTTTCTATACCTATAATTTTACATGAACAAAATACAGTTTTAGGAAGAGTAAATAGATTCTTTTTCAAGAGTGCAAAATTAATTGCAACCAGCTTTCCGGAGACTAAATATGCAGAAGGTAATAAATGTATTTTTACAGGAAATTTTATTGATATAAAAGCACAGAGCCATTCTAGTACTGAGAAAGCCCTAAACATATTAGTCATAGCAGGTAGCCAAGGTGCAAATTTTTTTGATAATGTAGTAAGCAGCGTAATTTGTGATTTACCTATTAAAATGAAAAAGAAAATTAGAGTGACGCAGCAATGTACGAAGAAAAATATAAACAAGGTCAAGAGTCTATACAAAAATGAAAAGATCGATTGTGAATTGAGTGAATTTTTTGATGATATGGAAAATAGATTGGCCAATGCTCACTTGGTAATTAGCAGAGCAGGAGCAACTTCAATAGCAGAGATCACTCTCGCTAGGCGCGCTGCTATATACATTCCTTACCCTGACTCAAAAGATAACCACCAATTTTATAATGCAAAATATATTGAAGATTCAGGAGCAGCTATGATAGTTGAGCAGAATAGTGAAGCAAAAAAAAATCTAACAGAGTTACTATTTGATCTATTAAATAGTTCTCAAAAATTGCGTGATATGACCAATAATACAAAAAAAACAGGGATAAAGAATGGGACTACTGAGTTTGTTAAGGTAATTGTTCACAGGTTTAGTTGATGGCTGCTTGCTTTTTCTTCGAACACATCCCAAAGATCTCTTTCTAGCGATGTGTTATATAATTTATTGATATAAACTACCCCAGTGGGTGAGGTAGTATTAATTTCGAGCAGGAAGTCATCTATAATATCAATACCAACAAATATTAGTCCCCTTTTCTTTAATTCAGGACTAATTTTGTTGCATATTTCATTATCTCTATCGTTCATTCGAGCAGGCTCAAAACTTGCTCCAAGCCGCACGTTCGTTCTGATCTCTCCACTAACTTTTGGCACTCGTTTTATTACTCCAATTGGTTGACCATAAAGTAGCAATATTCTTTTATCTTTATCTATGTTTTTACAAAATGATTGCACAATTACAGGACATTCATATTTTGCTATCATGAGATCCACTACCACTTGAATACTGTTTTCATCTCGTATTCTTATTACATCGTTTCCTCCATAACTATACAACGGCTTCAGAATAATATCTTTATAACTGCAGTAAAAATCTCTAATCATCGATATATTTTCAGTTATCAAAGTTGGCGGAATTAGCTCTGGAAATAATGAAGTTATCAGTTTTTCAGGACAATTCCTTATTTCTGTTGGATTGTTAATTACCAATGCGCTGGTTTTTTCTAAGATATATGTTGTTGTAATATAACGCATATCAAAGGGTGGATCCTGTCTGATAAATATGATGTCCATTTCATTCAAGTTGATAGCTACATCTTTTTTGGAGATAAAACTAAAATCATCAACATTGACTTTCTGAGCCAGAGCAATTGGATGGTTTAGCTTTAGTGCTAAATTGTTAGGAGCATAGACAAAAACTTCATGCCCCCTCCTTTGTGCTTCCTTTATTAGCACGAATGTAGTGTCAGTTTCAAAATTTATATTTTCATCCATCTGAAAGGCAACTTTCATTTATGTTCTCTACCTATTGTCACAACTGTACAAATGTTATAATTTGAAGGCGATTTTTGCCTAATGGCGTAATTTACTGTACCTATATCGTACATAACTTACAACTTGTTTTACTCCCTTTACTTTTCTTGCAATTGATATTACAGCTTTTAACTCCGCTTTATTTTGGGCTATACCCATCAAATAAACAACTCTATCAACCGTATTGACGCTATAATTAATTGATTTAATATTTCTTTTCCCCAGAAGTCTTGTTCTTATTTCCGCTGTTATCATGCCATCTACAGTAGTGTCTAGCATGGAAGCCATTTGAATTGGTATTACTCTTATTTCATTTATCACTTCTTTAATTTCTTTTTGCTGCCAAGCTATTTTTTCTGCTGTAAGTTGTTTTTCAGGAGTGTCAACACTTCCAATGAGCAATACTCTTCCTTCACTTACTTTAACTTTTATGGATGAAAATAGCCCATGTTTTAAGAGCCCCTTATTAATTCTGATGACCATAGTCGTATCATCAATGATATTTCCCAAGGATTTGTCCTGCATTGTTATTGCTGTTGCTGTCGCTGTAGCCACCACACCACCTATTATAAGGGTTGTGCAACCACTTTGTGTAATCAAGAAAATTGCAAGTAAGAAGCTTGTTATTAATCTCATTATTGATTTTCAGGATTTAGAGCTTTCATTAAAAAATGTTAATAAGCTTTTTTGATTGTGTAAATACTATAAATTAAGTAAGACTTTAAACCTTGAATATTTTTAATGGAATACCTATAATAGGGTACTGAAAATTTCTTGCGGATATGGCGGAATTGGTAGACGTGCCAGGTTTAGATCCTGGTGAGCTTGCTCGTGGGGGTTCAAGTCCCTCTATCCGCACTTTAAAGTCATGTAACTTAGGTTTTAAGGGAAAATTTATAATCACTAAATACACTTTTGTTTGTATAAAAACCTGTTCTTAAGGATTGTGTTTAACTTAAATTCTGGTAAAATGACTCTATTAAGATATGAATTAAAATGTTAATAAATGAATTATGATGTCTAATAATATACCTCAAAATACAGTCGAAGTAAGTAGCGTATACACCTACAAAGAGCTTAGTATAGATAAACTAAAGTATGAGTATGAAATCACAGTTGGTAGTGATTATATAAAACAAAAGGTAAATTCCAGGTTGCAAGAGATAGCAGAAAATGCAAAATCACCTGGATTTAGGGCTGGAAAGATGCCCTATGACCTTGTTGTTGCAAATTATAAAAACGAAGCTTTGGAATATGTGATAAATAATACAATTGATCATTGCTCAAGTGATTTGATGAAAAAAATTGAAGTCAAGTCTCACATTTATCCTAAGGTTGATGTTATATCATTACCAGATCTGGGCAAAGAAAATGAGGAGGGCAATTTTGTATACAAGCTATCTTTTGAGTCGATGCCTGAAGTACCGATGATAGATCTTGACAAAATAAGCTTAAAGAAAATTGAAGCAAAGATTGAAGAGGAAGATATAAAAGAATTTATTGATTCTATTAAAACAAAGTTCCCCAATTTCGCCTCTGTTGATGATGCTTCTTATCAAGCGAAAGATGGGGATAAATTGATAATTGATTTTGAAGGGCGGATTAGGAATAAGCTCTTTCAGGGTGGAAGTAGCAAAAATTTTGCCGTTAATTTAGGGTCTGGCACATTTATTAATGGTTTTGAAGATCAATTAACTGGTATGCAAAAGGGAGAAACAAAGGACTTTAAGTTGAAATTTCCTGAAAATTACCAAACCATTTCCCTTGCAGGACAGGAAGCTGATTTTTCTGTGCGAGTTAATGAGATTCAAATTGCCAAAGATTTTGAAAATGATGATGAAATAGCTAGGAGTACTGGTTTTAAAGATTATTCTTTGCTAATAAGTCATGCAAAAAAAATGATTGGTGATCAGTGCACCGAAATGAGAAATCTCTTAATTAAAAAGGAGCTATTTGATTATTTGGATGCTAATTATAGTTTTGATTTACCCACAGACATAGTAAAACAGGAGCAACAAAGAATGGAAGGAGAACTGAGTACTCAAAATGATTCTCGTAAAGAAGCTGAAAAACGTGTAAAGCTTGCTATGTTATTTATGAAATTTAGTGCAGAACATAAAATATCATTAACTCAAAATGATGTTTTAAATGTTATTGTAAATCAATATGTTAGTAAGGATGTACCGTTTGACAGAGTATTTAAGCATTTTGAATCAAATAAACAATTTCAAGAATTAGTTAGAGGGCAAGCCCTTGAGTATAAAGTGACAGATTATATAATAGAAAAAGTTAGTAAAGAAGAGCAGATTGCTTCTGTGAAAGAATTAAAGGAATTATTTGATAATATTTAATAGGAAAAGGTATGACTCTTATACCAATTGTAGTTGAACAAACTAGTCGCGGTGAGCGCGCTTATGACATATATTCAAGACTAGTGAAAGAAAGAATAATTTTCGTAACAGGTCCTATTGAGGACAACATGGCCAGTGTAATAGTAGCACAGCTTTTATTTTTAGAATCGGAAAATCCCGATAAAGACATTTGTATGTACATCAACTCACCAGGTGGTGTTGTAACTGCTGGTTTGTCGATCTACGATACAATGCAGTATATAAACCCAGACGTTTCAACTTTATGTATAGGTCAAGCTGCGTCTATGGGTTCCTTATTGCTTGCATCTGGTACAAAAGGTAAGCGCTACTCTCTACCTCATTCAAGAATTATGATACATCAGCCATCTGGTGGTTATCATGGTCAAGCAACTGATATAGAAATACATGCTAATGAAATTTTGCGAGTTAAGAAAAAACTAAATCAAATTTATGAAAAACATACTGGAAATTCACTAAAGAAAATTGAAGGAATGATGGAAAGAGATAAATTCATGGATCCTGAGGAAGCAAGGAAAATTGGCTTAATTGACAGGGTGATAGCTGAGCGTACAGATATTGAAATTGAAAATATTAAAGTTAAACAAAAGGTGGGTTAATGGATAACAACAATGATTTACACTACTGTTCTTTTTGCAACAAGGCGCAAGATGAAGTAGATAAATTGATTACTAACTCCTCGGATGGTTTAAAGGTGTTTATTTGTAATGAGTGCATAGAATTATCCCATAAAGCAATAAGTCAAAAGAAAGATAGATCTTTTAATTCAGATCGTATATCTGATATGAAGCTATTACTAAAGAAACCTGAGGATATAAAAAATTTTCTCAGCAAGCATGTTGTAGGTCAAGAACACGCGCAACACGTTTTATCTGTAGCGATGTATAACCATTGTCAATCCATGGTACAATTTCATGCTATAAGTGATATTGAAATCGAGAAGTCAAATATAATGCTTATTGGTCCCACTGGTTCTGGTAAGACTTTGCTAGCCAAAACACTTGCTAAAGTTTCAGATGTGCCATTTGCTATGGCTGATGCAACAACTTTAACTGAGGCAGGTTATGTGGGTGATGATGTAGAAAGCGTGTTGTCGCGTTTATTACAAGCTGCAAATTATGACGTTGCAAAAGCACAGCGTGGTATAGTGTTTATAGATGAAATAGACAAGATTACAAGAAAATCTGAAAGCACTTCAATAACCCGTGATGTTTCAGGTGAAGGGGTCCAGCAAGCTCTGCTTAAGATTATGGAGGGTACAGTTGCTTATGTTCCGCCACAAGGAGGGCGAAAACACCCACAACAAGAGTTTATACAAGTGGATACTAGTAACATACTATTTATTTGTGGAGGAGCTTTTGAAGGCCTCGATAAGATTATTGAAGCGAGAAAAAAGGGAGCGTCAGTTGGCTTTGGAGCAGATATAAGTCAGTCTAAAGAGCAAAAGAAAAAGAATGCTTTACATGATGTTCAACCTGAAGATTTAATCAAATTCGGTTTAATACCCGAGTTTGTAGGGCGGGTTCCAATAACTGCTGTTTTAGATGAGTTGGATCATAAAGATTTAATACATGTGTTGACAGAGCCAAGGAATGCACTAATAAAACAGTACAAAGCATTGCTTGCGTTTAGCAAAGTAAACCTTGAGTTTTCAGATGAAGCAATATCAGCTATTGCTAAAAAGGCTATAAGCTATAAAACAGGGGCAAGAATGTTACGTGCTATCTTGGAGTCACTTTTGCTTGACGTTATGTATACAGCTGGAAACGGAGATTTTGAAGGTAGCACTATAGTAATCACTAAGAAAATGGTAGAATTAGGAAAAGCAACGGTTAATCATAATAATAATGGCAATGTTATAACGGTTAATGATTAATTTGAGGCATATATTATGAACATTGAACGTGCTGTGAGCTCTAGTTTTACTGCATTGCCAGTATTACCTTTAAGAGATGTAGTAATTTTTCCAAATATAATGGTGCCTTTATTCATAGGCAGAGAAAAATCTGTTAATGCACTAGAATATGCAACAAGTAGTAGTAGTCACCAAAATGAGATTTTTCTTGTAGCACAGAAAGAAGGCTCTGTTGATAATCCAGAGCCTGAAGATCTTTATGAAGTAGGTGTGTTAGCAAACATTATACAACCATTAATAAAATTGCCTGACAATGCAGTAAAAGTTATAATCCGGGGGATAAGAAGGGGAAGAGTTGTAGAATATATTAGCTCTCATACTTTATTACAAGCCAGGGTAGAGTTAGACAATCATTATAAAGAAGATGAAGACAATATTGATTTAGAAGCTTTAAGGCGATCTGTTGTAGACGCGTTCGATAGCTGGTGTAAGCTAAACAAGAAAAATCAGCCTGAAGTTGCCATTAACCCCATTGATCAAATCAAAGAAGTTGATCAACTTGTAGACACGGTAGCTTCACATTTAAATATAAAAGTATCGGATAAACAAAGCATACTTGAGGCTTATGACCCAAAAGAGCGTTTAAAAAAAGCTTTTGCTTTTATTGAGAGAGAAATAAGTATTTTGAACGCACAAAACCGTTTATATAAGACAATTAAATCGCAAGTTGAAAGCACTCAGAAAGTTTACTACCTTAACGAGCAATTGAAAGCTATACAGAAAGAATTAGACGAATTTGAGAATGGTGATGAAGGGAATATACTCAATAAATTTGAAAAAAAGATAAATGAAACAAAGCTTTCTGAAGAAGCAAGAGAGAAAGCTATAACTGATTTGAAGAGATACAAGAAAATGAATCCCATTTCTCCTGAAGCTACAGTTATATCTAGTTACTTGCATTGGTTACTTGATTTGCCGTGGGGAAAGCACAAAGATGCAAAAATTAAATTAAACGCAGCTAAGAAAATCTTAGATGAAAATCATTATGGCATAGAGAAAGTAAAAGATAGGATAATAGAATTTTTAGCAGTATTAAAAAGAGTAAAAGAGATAAAAGGTCCTATACTTTGCTTGGTTGGCCCACCTGGTGTTGGTAAAACTTCTTTAGCTAAGTCTATGGCAGGAGCAGTAGGAAGAGATTTTGTTCGCATAGCTCTTGGTGGTGTGCGTGACGAGTCCGAGATACGAGGGCATAGGAAAACTTATATTGGCTCAATGCCTGGTAAAATTATTCAACATATGAAAAAAGCTAATTCATGCAACCCGCTTTTTCTGCTTGATGAAATAGATAAGATGGGTTCTGATTCGCGTGGCGATCCTGCATCTGCATTACTTGAGGTTTTAGATACTGAGCACAATAAACACTTTACGGATCATTACTTGGAAGTTGAGTTTGATCTTTCAAGTGTAATGTTTGTAGCTACGGCAAACAGCTTAAATTTGCCACATCCTTTGCGTGATAGGATGGAAATTATACAATTGTCCGGGTATACTGAAGATGAAAAAATCAGTATTGCTACACACCACCTTATTCCGAAGTTAAAGAAGGAGCATGGTTTGTATCAGAAGGAATGGGACATAACTAATGAGGCGTTATACAAGTTGATACGTTTATATACACGTGAAAGTGGTGTGCGGAGTATGGAAAGGGAGCTTGCAAAGCTCATGAGAAAGGCAGTTAAAGAAATATTGACTGATAAAAATAAGAAAATATCCGTAGGGGTTGACAATTTACAAGATTATTTAGGGGTACGTAAATATACCTTTGGTATTGCAGAAAATGAGAGTTTAGTGGGAGTAGTAACTGGGCTTGCCTATACTGAAACAGGTGGTGATATTTTGATGATAGAATCAGTCCTAATTCCGGGCAAGGGAGAAATAAAATACACAGGAAAGCTTGGAGAGGTTATGCAAGAATCTATAAAAGCCGCGTATAGTTATATTCGATCAAATTGTTTGTTTTTTGGTATAAAGCCCGAAAAATTCCAAAATAATGATATACATTTGCATGTACCTGAGGGTGCTGTACCAAAAGATGGCCCTTCTGCTGGCGGCGCGGTATGTACGTCTATTGTTTCTCTTATGACAAATACACCAGTTAACAAAAATGTTGCTATGACAGGCGAAGTGACATTGCGTGGTAGAGTTTTAGCTATTGGGGGCTTGAGAGAAAAATTGCTTGCAGCGCTCAGAGGATCAATCAAAACTGTGATTATACCAAGTGAAAATGAGAAAGATATGCAAGAGATTCCTGCAAGCATCAAAGAGGGGATCAACGTAGTTTTTGTTAAGAATATTGATGAAGTTATGAAAGTTGCTTTAATGCACCCTACTACTCCAATTGATGGTGATGATAATCAAAATAGTATGCCTTCCTCTATAGAAAATAAAGATGATACTTTTCCTATGTCGGAAACATTGAAGCATTAGATTAAGAAGATATTAAATGTTTTTACGAAGATTAGGAATCATCTTAATTTCAAAAAAATAACCGTATAATCTAGCAAGGCACTCAAGTAAAAATAATATTAATACATAGGATACAGCAGGAGTTGCTATATTACGAAAAAGATTATCTGCATCTGATATTGAAACACGATCTATAATGACTTTTATTAAGTATGGATTAAAGGAAATATCGATAGCCCAGACTAATCCTGTCAGTAATACTATCCCTATATAAAACGGAAATGGACGCAGCATTTTCAGGATGAAGGATATTGTTGTAATGTCATTCATTTGAACTACACATATCAATTTGAAAAATGTACACTGTCTTGTATTATAGTACCTAAAAGTAAGAAAGACCATGCTCAACATACAAAATAACGCTCCACTCTGTAGAAAATGGATATTCTTAGCAGTATGTGCCCTTGCTTGCTCTGGATTGCTCTCAATAATTGTTATTTTTTTACGACTGCCTTTTATCTCCTCTCTTGTTCCTTCTGCACAATATATCTTTGATAATGCGCTGGTGATACACGTGAACTTGTCAATTTTGGTGTGGATGTGCTCTATAATATCTCTGCTCTTTACCATAAACCTACAAAATACCAATAGTTGGTTTAACTTTTCATGGGTTCTATCAACCCTTTCGGTGCTGCTCATGTTTATATCCGCATTCGTTCCAAACACTGAAGTTATCAAAAGTAACTATATT
Source organism: Wolbachia endosymbiont of Drosophila nikananu (assembly GCF_028981865.1). Taxonomy (NCBI): domain Bacteria; kingdom Pseudomonadati; phylum Pseudomonadota; class Alphaproteobacteria; order Rickettsiales; family Anaplasmataceae; genus Wolbachia; species Wolbachia endosymbiont of Drosophila nikananu. The sequence continues at coordinate 20,735 of NZ_JAPQLL010000052.1, forward strand.
CCCGTATTACAAAACAAATTATTCTTGTTTGGTCTTGGTTTGTTTACCACCAGTATATTAGTAAATGCAATGCTAGCATACACATCAAAAAAAGAGGTTTCATTTCTCTCTGTGGGGCAAATTGGGCTGGTTATTATACTTGTTTCATCATTTCTTTGCTTTGTTTTAGCATATCAAAATATGCCTCCAGATCTATATCACTCAGATAAGAATTTGTTTTACGAATATCTCTTTTGGGGAAGCGGACATTTATTGCAGTTTGCTTTTACTCAAGGAATGTTTTTAGTGTATTTAATAATCAGTGATGTGAGTTTAGCTTCAAGCAATAAAATTACTATTTTACCGCTGTTTATAAACACGATTTTGGCTATAGGTGCACCGTTTGTATATTTTGTTTATCCAGTTGATAGTGCCAAGTTAATACAGTTTTTTACTTGGCATATGAGAATTGCTGGAGCAGTTTTGCCGTGCTTTTTGATAATATTAGTGTGCTGCAACATCAGGACTTTTACTAATGATAAAAGCAACTATTTATTACATTCATTTTTATTGTTCATTTATGGAGATGTGCTTGGAGTGCTGACTATTGAAGGAAATGTCACCATTCCCGCTCATTATCATGGTTCTGTAGTTGGAATCACAATAGCTTTTATGAATTTCATTTATTGGCTGTTAACTAAATTAAACTTTAAAGAGGTAAAAAGTTCCATGGTAAGATTACAGATTTATACGTACAGTGTGGGGCATTTTCTCCATATTACTGGCCTTGTTTGGCTTGGTGGATATGGTGCCTTAAGAAAAGTTGCAGATCTGCCAAGTATTTCATCAATGTTGGCACGTGCTTGTTTTATTGCGGGTGGAGCTATATCAGTTATTGGTGGAATGTTGTTCGTAATAATTGTGCTTTTACATCTGTTAAAAGGCAAAGCGCGTACCAACTAACCCATAGAAACGAAAAAACTTGCTTGACAAACCCCGCCAGCCCTCTTATCATGATAGTGAAGGTATTCAGTTATCTTCATCTGTGCAGATTAAACAGCAAGAAAACAACGTAGTTGGCGTCTTATTTTTAATTTTTTGCACTATGTGCACCTTATGTCTTCACAACATTTCTGGGTTTTTACCTATATAAGCTGAAACGCGCTTATAAGTCGTTTAATACAGTATAGTACGCCAATTTGCAGGATTAGAGAGTGACAACTAGCTAACAC
>NZ_JAPQLL010000053.1:0-20895 GCF_028981865.1 Wolbachia endosymbiont of Drosophila nikananu
CTTGTTGCACTAAAGTATAGCCAAATTCTCGTGCCTTTTTGATCAAATTTTTTACAGCTCTCTCCTTATATCGTGTTTCATAGTATTCCATTCCTTTTTCTACATATTCTTGTCCGTATTTGAGCATACTATAAAATATGCATGCTATTTTTCTTGCAGTAGCTGTTATTGCTTTTGGTGCTCCTAATCGTTTTTTTAATCTCCTGTAGTATGCACCCAATGAACTTTTACTATTTCCTACAGAATTAGCAGCCATTCGAAATGCATTCGCAGCACGATTAATGACTTTACGCGTTCTTGTGCTAAACACTTTTTCTCCTGTAATTTTATTGGCAGGGCTGAGTCCTAACCACGATGAAAAGTGTTTTTCTGTTGACCATTTATTATGGTTTATACCAGTTTCTGAAATTATAGTCTGTATACTTAGTATATCAAGCCCTGGAACTTTAGTAAAATCCATACCAGTTATTCGGTGCAGTTCCTCGTGCAAAGCAAAGTCAGGCTTACTTTTTCTGTGCTTATTCTTTTCCTTACTCAACTGTTTACTTTCGTTAGATTTTGTTTCAAACGTTTTGTAATAGACCTCAATATTTCTATCACATTCTGCTATTTTTTCTTGATAAATATTATATAGTTCAAATTCTTGCTTTAGCGTGAATACATGTTCCTCTCTATAATCGCCAGCTAACGCTTTTGCTATAGTAGACTGATCATTTTTTATTCGTGCATCCCTGAATTGAGCCAATTTCCCAGAATCTCTTTCGCCTTTAATTATAGCCTTGATAATTTTCATACCAGTTACTCCTGTTATATCTCTTATAACTCTATGCAGTTGTATATTCATTTGAATTAATGCCTTCTGCATACGCAGAACATGTGTAGATGCACTTTCAGTGAGGTTCTTACGTTGTCGCACGTAACTACGCAATACACATATCTGGCTATCTGGCCTAAATGACCCTTGGAGTAATCCATAACTATGTAGTTGTTGTAACCACTGACAGTCCTGAACATCTGACTTTCTCCCAGGTACATTTTTTACATGTCGCGCATTTACCAACTTAACTTCAAAACCGTAAGATTCCAGTATTTGAAACAAAGGAATCCAATATACACCAGTTGATTCCATCGCTACGGTTGTAACTTTACACTTTTTTAACCACCTTGCTAAATTATGAAGGTCTTCAGTGAAGCAGCCAAATTTTTGAACACGTTGCTCATCTCTTCTCTCGGGTATACATACATAATGTACAGCCGAACCAACATCTATCCCTGCTGCATCAGGATTCATTACCTCTAATTTACTTTTTGTCATTGTAATTGACCTCCTATAACTTATAATGAAGAAGTATTTAAGCTTGGGACGGTTAGATTATACAATCTTCTAATCGAGGTAGTCGTAATAGACTCCATCAGTGGTTTAACCGTTCCTCCAAAACCATGCTCCCAAACGGGCACTCTAGCACCATTGAGCGTCCGGTTATAACTGCAAAAATACTTCTTAATAAATTATATTTAAAAATTGTTATAGCACTGGATAAAATAGTTTCTTTCAGGTTTAACAAGATTTTTCCTTGTTCGATGCTCTTAAATGAAACTCTAATGAGGGTGCCAAGATCTAGATCATTTAGAAAATTATAGTGGACTTTACATCTTATTAATTATAAATTAACTTACTATCTAATCAATCCCTAAGTCATGTATGAGTAACATTTTGATAATATTAGCAGCAGGAAAGAGCAGTAGAATGAATTCTGAATATTCAAAAGCGTTGCACCAAGTGGGAAATCTTACTCTTTTAGAACATATAATTTCTAATGCAAAATTGCTGAGTCTAAAAAGCTTATCAATTGTTGTTAACAACTCCCTTCTAAAAGATTTAGAAAAGTTTGATACCCTAAAAAGTATAATCGATCAATACAATATAAAACTAATAATTCAAGAAGATATTACAGGTACTGGCACTGCAGTTAAAATTGCTCTAGAAAATCTGGAGGAGTTATCTGATCAAGACATAGTTTTAATACAGTATGGAGACACTCCCTTTATATCTAGTGATACAGTTATGAAAATGACTGATTGTTTAAAGTATAATAATTTAGTTCTTCTTGGATTCAATAGTCAAGATGAACAATATGGAAGATTAGTAATTGATAATTACGGAAATGTTCAAAAAATCCTAAAAAATGGAGATAAAATGCTTCTTGCAAACTCTGGAATAATAGTTTCATATGCTAAAGATCTTTTTACCTTAGTAAAAGAAATAAAATTTAATAATTCGACCAATGAATATTGTCTTAATGATATAGTACCCATTGCAGCAAACAATAACTTGAGTGTAGGTTATGTAGTTTCTGATGAAAGAGAAGCAATGGGAGTAAATAATAAAGAGGATTTGATTAAAGCCGAACACTATTTTCAAAAAAAAAGGCGGCCAACTTTTCTTTCATAACTACATTTTCTTATTCATTAATTTAAGTTGACATTTGTTTTATACTGGTTTTATAATACCTTTTGATTCTTACTTGTAAGATAATTGGTACGACAAATTTTCCTAGTTGTAGTGAGAGGGTATACATGGGGATATTAATAACAGGTGCTGCAGGTTTGATAGGGTCAACCTTGGTGAAAAAGTTAGAAAACCAAGGCCATGAAGTAATAAGCTGTGATATTAGGTTTCACAACAATCCACTCAGTTTTTTTTCAGAAGATATAGTACCACTACTTGCTAAGTGTACAGGAATTATTCATCTGGCTGCAATTTCTCGAGTTATACATGGTGAACTTTATCCTGAACTGTGTAGAAAAATTAATGTTGATGGTACAATGCAGTTTTTAGGGTTATGTAAGTCACTTTCAAATAAACCATGGTTTATATATGCAAGTAGTAGGGAAGTCTATGGAGAGCAGAAGGAACTGCCAGTTACAGAATCTGCTAGTATCGATCCAATAAATAATTATGCCAAAGGTAAAGCATTTATTGAGGAACAAATAACAAGTTCAAAAGATTTTAATGTAGCAATATTACGCTTTTCAAATGTATACGGTGGTTTACTAGATCATAACAGTAGAGTAATTCCTGCACTCTGTATTAATGCATTAAGAGGTGATCCAATTAAAATAGAAGGTAAAGAATGTGTTTTTGATTTTACCTATTTGGATGATGTTATAGAGGGTATATGCTTAACTGTTAAATATTTACAAAGCGAAAAATCTTCTCTTCCTGCTATTCATCTTACTACTAATAGCCCATGTACTTTAGAAAACTTAGCAAAAACAATATTAAAAGTCACGAAAAGTGATTCTAGAATTGATTTTTATCCTCCAAGAAATTTTGACGTAACTAAGTTCTATGGTGATTTTACTAGAGCTAAAGAGCTACTTGGTTGGTCTCCAAAACATTCATTAGAAGTAGGATTAAGTAAATTTATAAAAAGTCTACAAAACAATACACAAGAATATCCTAACAATATAGATATGGTAATATATGAAAATATTAAAAGTTATTCATGGCTACCCTCCTTATTATAGTGCTGGTTCAGAGGTTTATAGCCAAACTCTTGCTCATGAACTAGCAAATAACAATGAGGTACAAGTATTTACTAGGTATGAAAATAGCTTTTTACCTGATTTTTATTACACTACAGTCCTAGATCGTAGTGATTCTCGAATCTTACTGCATTTAATTAATATACCCATAGCTAAATATCGTTACAAATTTATCAATGAAGAAGTAGATATACAATTTAAAAGAGTAATAGATAACTTTCAGCCAGATCTTATACATTTTGGTCATCTTAATCATCTATCAATTACTTTACCAGAAATTGCTTTTAAAGAAAATATACCTATAATTTTTACACTACATGACTTTTGGTTAATGTGTCCAAGAGGAAGGTTTATTCAACGCAATTCTGAAGATTTGTTACGGCTTTGTGATGGACAAAAGGATCAAAAATGTGCAACCCAATGTTACAAAGGATATTTTACAGGAGATAAAGAATTCCTGAATTTAGACATAAATTATTGGGAACAATGGGTTGCAACTAGAATGAAGCACACAAGGAAAATAATAGACTATATAGATTACTTTATTTCCCCATCGAAATTCTTGATGGACAAATTTACTCAGGATTTTAATGTTCCGATAAACAAAATTTCTTATCTTGATTATGGTTTTGATCTCAATCGTCTTAAGAATAGAAATAGAGCACAAGAAAAAGAGTTTATTTTCGGTTATATTGGTACTCATACTCCCGAAAAAGGTATTGATCTATTATTGAAAGCTTTTTCTCACTTATCATCTAAAGTAAAACTTAGAATTTGGGGAGCAGCAAAAGAAGAAACTAAAGCCTTAAAAGCGATTGCCAATCAGTTTTCACCTGTTGTTAAAGAAAGAATAGAGTGGATGGGAAGTTATGATAATAAGAATATAGTTACTGACGTATTTAATAAAGTTGATGCAATAGTCGTTCCTTCAATTTGGGGTGAAAATTCACCGTTAGTAATACATGAAGCACAGCAACTTAGAATACCAGTTATAACAGCCGATTATGGTGGCATGGCAGAATATGTAAGAGATGGACTATTGTTTAAGCACAGAGATGCAAGTAGTTTATCAGAAAAAATGCAAGTCCTATCTACAAATCAGGAGTTATACAATAAACTTACCCAAAAAGGCTATCCTTATACTGAAAATGGAAATATACCTTCTATAAGTGAGCATACTGAAAAACTTAACAAGATTTACCGTAATGCTATTGAAAAGAAAGGCAAATCAGTAGCTGTTAAACCCGGTCCTTGGAGAATTACTTTTGATACTAATCCAGATTACTGCAATTTTTCTTGTATAATGTGCGAATGTTTTTCACCATACAGTAAAGTTAAAGAAGAGAAGAAAGCTAAAGGAATAAAACCTAAGATACTATCAATAGAAACTATCAGAAAAGTAATTAAAGAAGCAGCTGGTACACCTTTAAGGGAAATCATTCCTTCTACTATGGGTGAGCCTTTAATGTACAAAAGCTTTGATGAAATAATCAATTTGTGCCATGAGTTCGGCCTGAAGCTTAACCTCACGACCAATGGTTCTTTTCCCATTAAAGGAGCTAGAAAATGGGCTGAACTATTGGTACCAATTTTATCTGATGTTAAGATTTCCTGGAATGGGGCAACTAAAGAAACTCATGAAAGAATCATGAAAGGTTCAAAATGGGAAGTAGTGACAGAAAACTTAAAAACTTTCCTTGAAGTTAGAGATAAATACTTTAGCGATACAGGTGAAAGGTGTACCGTTACTTTACAATTAACATTTTTGGAAAGTAATTTACATGAACTCTATGACATAGTTAAGATGGCCATAAAAAACGGCATAGATAGAGTTAAAGGACATCATCTTTGGGCACATTTTGAGGAAATTAAGGATCTATCTATGAGAAGAGATGAGTTAGCAATTAGTAGATGGAACACGGAGGTGAGAAGGTTATACGAACTTAGAGATAATATGCTATTGCCAAATGGTAAAAAGATAAAATTAGAAAATTTCACAATCCTTTCTCAAGAAGGTATTAAGGATTTGGCTCCAGGTGGTCAATGCCCATTTTTAGGTAAAGAAGCATGGATAAACAATGAAGGAAAGTTTAGTCCTTGCTGTGCTCCAGATGAACTCCGTAAGACATTAGGAAATTTTGGTAATGTTAATGAGGTTAAACTCGAGGAAATATGGCAGAGTAGTGAGTACCTAAGCTTACAAAAGAATTATTTAAATTATAAATTATGCAAAACATGCAACATGAGAAAACCTTTGATCAATTAATCAAAGATAATCTTAAATCTATTAAAATTTCACCGTGTGAGAGTTTTCACGAATTACTAGGAAATCCTTTGTATGAAAATAGGTTTATAAAGGCTGGTAAATTTCATGAGCCCGGTCTTGCACCGGTTTATGATCAGACAGGTGCTTATCATATCAATGTAAGAGGAGAAGCAGTTTATCATCATAGATTTCTAAAAACTTTTGGATTCTACTTCAATAGAGCAGCCGTAGAAGATGATACAGGGTGTTACCATATTGATTCATCTGGATGTAGAGTATATAAACAGTCGTATCAATGGGTTGGAAATTATCAGGAAGATGCTTGTATAGTTAGAAGACATGATAAATGTTTTCATATTAATTTAAATGGCAACAGGATTTATCAGGAGGAATATGATTATGTTGGAGATTTTAAGGATGGTATCGCTGTAGTCTATAAGGATGGTAAAGCTACACATATTAATCATCATGGAAAGTTAGTACATAATAAATGGTATAAAAAACTTAATGTTTTTCATAAAGGATATTCTATTGCAGAAGATCAACATGGTTGGTTTCATATAGATATTAATGGTAATCCTGTTTACCAGCAGAGATTTAAAATGGTAGAAGCATTCTATAATGGCATGGCAAAAGTTGAAACTTTTGAAGGTGTGTTAGGACAAATCGATATTACCGGAAATGTAAAGTTTAGTATTTTTGATTTAGGTAAAGAATCTCAAGTGCATAGGATTTCTGCAGAACTTTCAGCCTTTTGGAAAACGTACCTAACAAGCGTTGCTATTGAACTTGATTTGTTAAATATTTTACCTGCAACTATGCCGGTTTTATCTAAAAAGTTAAACATTATCGTACCAAATCTAGAAAGGCTGTTAAGGGCGTTGTGGGAAGTAGGGTTTATTGATTATGATAAGAACAACGACTTGTGGCAACTATCATTAAAAGGTAAGTGTTTTAAGGAAATACCATTTTTGCCAAAAGCATCAATAATGTGGGCGAGAGTTGCCGCTGAAAAGAATTGGTTAAAGATTGCCGATATACTAAAACAGAAGTCAATCTCTTCATTTGAATCTTTTAAGGAAAGAGAAGCATCAGAAGATAAGAAAATAGCGTTTTACCAAGCATTGCTAGGATATTCTAGGTTTGATACTAAAGAGTTTAATTCTAGGATTAATATAGATGGTGCTAAGAATATATTGCTATTTGGTGTACACTCTTTATTTCTTGCTTATTCTGATATACACAATAAAGGTTCCATAGGCCTATATAACGAACATAAAGTGCCAAGACAGTTAGTAGAAAATTTAAAAGTCAAACTTATAACTCAGGAAGAACTATCAGCTACAAATTATGAATTAGGTGTCTTTTGCCGCTTTCTACAGCATTATGATGATGATAAAGTATTATCTTATTTAAAATTGGTCAAAGGAATATCTCGTATTTTATTGATAGAAACTATTTTAGATTACCGCTCTCCAGCTGGAGGCTCTGTAGATATTAATGTAATGGTTGAAACAGGAGGTAAACTAAGAACATTAAGCGATTGGGAAAAAATACTCAAACAAGTAAAAGGATTCAAAATTTTTGCTGTTATACCTTTAACAGATTACTTATCAGTTATTGATGTCAGGTGTTAATCATATGGAAACATTACAAAAAAATGGTTTTTTTATTATCAAAAATCTGGTTCCTTTAGAGCTAATAACTCAGTCTTTAAGTGATATAACAAATAAGATATCAAAGCTATCCCAAGAACTAAGTGTTTCAACTTCTGACTACTTAAACTGTACCGGCCGATGGGGCACGTCATCTCAAGTAACTAGAATTATCTCTCAAGCATTAGATAAAATTATTAAAAATTACCTTGAAAAGTCACTTCAGTGTCAGATACTGCAGAAAAAATCAAATGTTATATGTAAAACTGCTGATTTAATAGATGCAGTTCCCTTCCACCAAGACATCTCCTATAGTTTCAATGATCCTTACCACTTTTCTGTTTGGTTAGCTTTGAATAATGTAAGTGAAACTTCAGGTGCACTGCAAATTATAGAAAACAGTCATAAATGGGAAATACAGCCTTTAGTTGATTTTTGGTACCCATATTTTTTTGATCAGTACTCAAATAATCGGGAAAATTACAAAATTAAGTCATTACCTATTTCAGCAGGAGATGCAATAGTTTTTGATTCATGGTTATGGCATGGTAGTGATAAGAATACAGATGCTAAAGATAGATTTGCTTATGTAACAAGGTGGATTATAAAAGATCAAGATCTTCCCTATGTGCCAAAACCTCAGCCTTCAGTTTTTGGTATACTCAATTGTGGTGAGTTAACAGAATCTGTACTGAGAGAATGCTTGTCATTGTTTGGCTACCAGGAAAGTGTAAAAGCAAAAAACATGGAAGAACTTATCAAGAGCTGGTTAGCCTTTATTACAGATACAACTACAAATATTTCTGAGATCGACACTACTGAGGCTAAGCGAGATTTATATAAGCTACTTATTCTGAATCGAGCATCAGCACTACATGATGCTGGAGACATCTCAGGAAAAATATACAAAAATTTATGGTTTTCACTACTTGTATTTCTCAATAAAAAAGTCAACGTAGTGGAGCTAGCATTATAAATGAACAGAAGTAGAGTTGATAGCTTCAAATGTGTATTGATGTTCATCTTGAATATAGTATCTAAATTCAAACTTAATGTACTTATAATGTCTTTAGTTGCCCTGGTGGTAGCTGTTGATTTGTCTTTTAGAAAGTATTTAGTAAAAAATATTCTAGATACAGCTGTAAAATATCAGGAAGGTAATGTAATTGAGAATCTTTTATTACCTGTAAGCGCTTATCTTGGTATGGCATTACTTATCACTACTGCTTTTAGATTCTATGGCTATTTTGTTGACATTCGAATGTTTACCTTAATGCGTCAAAAGATAGCTGATATATCTTTTTGTAGACTACTCCAACAAGACCATTCCTATTATCAGAACAATTTATCTGGAAGCTTAGTACATAAGGTCAGTAGCTTAATGGATAGTGTGATAGAGTTAATAAGATTGCTTATAGATTGTTTTTTCGGTTACAGCATAGCATTAGTCTTAGCTATTTATACCTTATCATTAGTAAACATAAAATTTGCAATCGCTACATTCACTTGGGTAAGCATTTTTATTTTAGTATCGATTTTCAGCTTTCGTGTACTTACTGAACTAGCTGATAATTACTCTAAACAAAATTCACAAGTAATAGCTAGTATAGCAGATAGTATTTTAAATGTTATATCAGTAAGGCTATTTTCTCAGCAAGCACATGAGAGACACAAATTTTTTCAAATATGCAAGAAAAGAACTATTGCAGAGAGAAAATTACAATGGGCATACTTTTGTCTTTGGTTTATATATGGCTATTCATTTGATATACTCCAAGCAGTAAACTTGTACTTTTTAATTTATGATTATCAATTGAACAAAATCGCAATAGGAGATATTGCTCTTGTACTTGGAATTAATATATCGATCATAGAGTTTCTTAACCATCTAACTAGGAATCTTACGCAATTTTCTACTCATTTCGGCAAAGTTTCAGATGCATTGCCAATCTTGACTACTGTACCAGAAATTCAAGATAAGGAAAATGCTAAAGAATTAAATTTATTAAGTGGAAGAATAACGTTTAATAATGTTTCTTTTTCTTATGAAGGTCAGGAGCCATTATTTCAAGATTTCTCAGTTACCATTAATCCTTGCGAAAAAGTAGGTCTAGTTGGTTATTCTGGAGGTGGTAAATCTACTTTTATAAACTTAATCCTAAGGCTATTTGATGTTAAAAAAGGTAATATACAGATTGATAATCAAATAGTATCAGAAGTTACACAGAGTTCTTTGAGGCAACAAATATCTGTAATACCTCAAGACGCATTGTTATTTCATGATACTATTTTAGCAAATATCATATATGGTAGACTTCAATCTACTATCGAAGAAATAATGAGAGCTGCAAAGCTGGCTGGTATTCACGATTTCATTATGACTCTACCAGATCAATATGGAACTACAGTCGGAGAAAAAGGCATCAAGCTATCTGGAGGAGAAAGACAAAGAATAATAATAGCAAGGGCATTTTTAAAAAACGCTCCAATATTATTTCTTGATGAACCAACTAGTCAGTTAGATTCTATAACAGAAAAAACAATTCAAATGAGTTTATTCAAATTGATGAAAAATAAAACTACGATTACTATAGCACACCGTATTTCTACACTTTTACACATGGACCGAATTCTAGTATTTAACAAAGGAAAAATTGTCCAAGATGGTAAACACGCTGAACTAGTTTCTAAGCACGGTCTTTATAAAGAACTTTGGAATGCTCAAATTGGTTGTTTGAATGGCAAGAAATAAGATGGAAAAAATTATTGATCTGAGAAGTGACACTACAACTCTGCAGAGCTCCAACGTTATACATGCAATAAGTAATGCAACTGTTGGAGATTTTGCTTATGGTGAAGACAAAAGCTGTAATGACTTATCAGAATATTGCAAACAATTATTCAAAGTAGAAGAAGCATTATTTGTAACCAGCGGTATGCTTGCAAATAGATTAGCCATTGCCAGTCAAACAAGTCCTGGTGATGAACTAATAACTAATTATAATTATCACATTAATTTTTTCGATAGTGCAGGCAATGCAAAAGTAAATAATATCGTATTTAATTGTATTAGAAATAACAGCGGAATCTTAGATGTTGCTGAAGTAGAATATGCTATTAATTCTAAGCCGAGGTATAAAATTTTTGCTCAGGTGAGTCTTGTTTCTATAGAAAATAGTATAAATGGGTTTAATGGTAAAATTTATCCTTTTGAAAAACAAGTCGAGTTATATCACTTTTTAAAAGCTCACAATGTAAATCTTCATTTAGACGGTGCAAGAATATTTAATGCTCATATCGAAACAAATATTGCTTTAGCAGATTATGCTAAATATGTGGATACAATGAGCTTTTCTTTTACTAAAGGACTTGGCGCTCCTTTTGGTTCAATGCTTATGGGTAAAAGAGAGATAATTGAAAGGGCTAAAAAGCTACAGGTTTGGCTAGGTAGTGGTTATCATCAGATAGGGTATTGTGCTAATGCAGCAAAATACGTACTACAGAATAATATCTCTAGGCTTAAAGAAGATAATAAGCTCGCTAAATTACTTGCAGATAAGATTAAAGAAATTCCACACATAAAACTGGTACTACCTTATCCAGAAACTAATATAGTAAGCTTTAGTATAAAAGCACTAAATGTAACTAATGAGGTTTTCTTGAGTAAGTGCCAAGCTTATGGTTTATTGCTTTTTCCTTGGCTCGAGTCTCATATAAGAGCAGTTACCCATCTTGGCACAAAGGAAACAGACATCATGAAAGCTGCTGAAATTATAAAGGAGGTTGTGTTAAATTTAATATGAGAATAAAAATAGATTTCTTTAGCGATTCAAACACTGACCCTTCAGCTAAAATGAGGGAAGCTATGGCTAAAGCAAAAGTTGGAAACGAAGCTGCATGTGAAGATCCAACTGTAAACGAATTAGTGGCAGCCGCATGTAAAATATTAGGTAAACCTGCAGGAATCTTTTTGATTTCAGGAACAATGTCCAATGTAATTGCTTATAAAGTACACATTCAAAGACCTGGTGATTACTTGCTGCTTGATGAAACTTCACATCCGCTCATAGTACAATCTGGCTTGATCGCAGCCCAGGCACATGCCACTCCTTTGCCCATCAAAGGTACGAGAGGAATATTTACTGGAGAACAAATTGTTGAGTTTATTACTCGTCCTAGTTTAAGAAATATTCCGAGAGTTGGGCTTGTTTCTATCGAACAAACGACAAATTTTGGTGGTGGAGCTGTGTGGCCTTTAGAATATATTCAAGAGATCTCAAGTCTCTGCAAAGAGAATGACGTATTCACTCATTTAGATGGAGCAAGACTGTTCAACGCTTGTGCTCATACTAAAATATCTCCAAAGGAGTATGCAAGTTATTTTGATTCGGTATTCATTGATTTTAGTAAAGGATTAGGTGCTCCAATGGGCGCAATATTGCTTGGAAGTGAAGATTTTATTGAAAAAGCTTGGTACTATAAGTTTCAAATTGGCGGAGGTATGCACCAAGCTGGCATTATTTCAGCTGCATGTTTATATGCTCTACGTAATAATGTAAATTCTTTAGAAGAAGATCATAAAAAAATGCAGCACCTTATAGAAGGCCTAGACTCCATAGATCAAGTTATAATTGATATCGACCTGTATAAAACTAATATAGCGTATTTTTCATTACGTACTAATTGTATATCTACTCAAGAATTAATAAACGTACTAATGAAAAATTATGGAATTAGAATGGCTAACATCAAAGGTAAAATCAGAGCTATAACACATAGAGATATAAGCTATGAAGATATTAATACTACTGTATCTGCTATAAGAAAGATACTAAGTAATTTTCTGCACTAATTGTTTGCAAACTTCTTGTCAAACAATATTATACCAATATAGTATTATGCTAGCATCTGCATAGAGCTATTTGGGAATAGGTGTGAACTTTGTCTTCTTTCAATATTTACTATTCTTCTGTGGATATATGCTGCTTTATTTATCAAGACAAAGTATACCAATTGCTCTACCACTGTTAATAGATACTGACCATGTAAAATTAAGCTATTTTTTTGCCTGCTTTTCTTTTTTTTATGGAGTATCAAAATTTGTTAATGGAATAATCATGGACTCCAAAAATAATCCATTATTTATGTTTGGGCTATGCAATATTGCAACTGGATTATTAACCATTGGTATAACTTTATCATATAATAATCTAACTTTATTACTGTTAACATTAATATTATTAGCTTGGACACAAGGGTTAGGTTGGCCAGCTATTACCAAGTTTATGGTTACAAACTCTAGCATCTCTTTAATTGCATCATCATGGGGAGTTATGAGCGCATCTCAGCAACTTGGTTCTTGTATTACTTTAATTGTATTACCAAGTATAATAAAAATATATGATGCAAAGAGTGCATTTTTGTACTCTGGTCTCTTATGCTTACTTTTTGGAATTTATATAATATTAAAAGCATATTACAAAGAAAGTGCCAACTTTACTACCTATTATAAGGTGCATAAATCTCAAATAGGTATCAAGGTAACAAGTTCCATATGGTTTCTATGTTGTGCTACTTTTTGTGCTTATATTATAAAAATGGGAATCTTCTTTTGGTTTCCTATAATTTTAAAGAATAAATTACAAATTTCTCTTGTACAATCCTCACTAATAACAGGCGTATATGATTTAGGTGGAATCCTTGGAACTTTAATCACAGGAAGAATTAGTGATATGTACTTCTTTCAAAATAGAAGCTTGCTGGCATCACTTTATATGTTGGGTATAGCACTCACTTTTATTGCAATGAACTTTGGTCAAAACATAATTCTTATGAACCTTGGTGCAATCTTATTAGGATTCTTTATATTTGGAGTGCAAGTACTGACAGGTGTTATAGCTGTAGAAATTGCTCCACAAAATAATGTATGTGCAATTGTAAGCTTAACAGGATTATTTGGGTATATTGCAAGTTCAATATTTTCATGCGTGCTCTTAGGAGTACTTGTTAAGCACTGTGGTAACAGTATTATGTTTTCATTTTTTTCCATTTGCTCTGTTGTTGCACTCGTTTGCTTTTCCATACTATCAAGCAAAGATCTAAAAAACTAAGTAAAGCGGTGTAAAAAAAATTTCTCAACAGTTAAACTTTGTAGATAGATTTTTTACCCAAGGAATAAACATGGTAACCATATCTTAGTAATAGCTCGCTATCTAATAAATTACGGAAATCAAAAACATTAGGTGCAGCCATAATACTCTTTAAACTTGCAAAATCTTGATTTTTAAATTCTTTCCACTCCGTTAACAATAACAAGGCTTCCGCGTCCCTTGCAGCCCCTATAGCATTGTCCGCGTATTCTATATCCTTTAGAACTTGCCTAGCATTATCCATCCCCATTGGGTCATATGCAGTAATTTTAGCCTTGTTATTCACTAACAATTGTGCAATATCTATAGCTGGGCTATTTCTTACATCATCAGTACCAGACTTAAAAGTTAGCCCCCATATTGCTATTTTTTTATTTTGGACTCCATTTAATACATATTCTACCTTTTTAGCAATGTTTGTTATATGATTATAGTTAGATTCCTTAACTGAATTTAAAATTTGTAGCTTGACATTGTGATCTTCAGCAAGCCTTATTAAAGCTGACAAATCTTTAGGAAAACATGATCCTCCAAATCCTGGACCAGCTTTGAGAAATTCCTTACCTATTCTATGGTCCATTCCCATACTGTTAGCTAAAAGGTCAATGTCTGCTCCTAATAGCTCACATAAACCTGCCATCTCATTGATAAAAGCAACCTTTGTTGCTAGAAAAGCATTAGAAGCATATTTAATCATTTCAGCAGTAACTGTATCAGTGACTATTAACGGAATATTCTTATCTATAAATGATCTATATATAACTTCTAGTTTTGCTCTAGCTAGCTTAGTTTTTACTCCTATTATTATCCTATCTGGGTATAAAAAATCTGATACTGCAGAGCCTTGCTTGAGAAACTCTGGATTAACCCCCAAATCAAAGTTATAGCCCTTATTAGATAAATAATTATATATATTTTCTGCAGTACCAGGAGGAACAGTTGACTTTATCACTATTAAGCAATCTTGATTAACTCTCTCAGAAACTTCACTTACTGCATTATATACATTCTGTAAATTTGCATTTCCTAGGGAGTCTGATGGAGTATCTACAGTTATAAATACTACTTCTGTATTGGGATTTATTTGAAAATACGAATCGAAAAATCTTATCCTTTGTGACTTTATATTATTCTCTAAATAATCTGCTAATCCAGGTTCATATAGAGGAATTTTCCCTGATTTCAAAAGTTCAATCTTCTCAGTATTTATGTCAATGCAATCAACTTTATGGCCCTGCTCAGATAACATTGTACCAGATACTAATCCTACATACCCTACTCCTATAATAGTTATGTGCATTTTATTATCACCTTAAAAATATAGCTTAGCATCTAAAATAAATACCATTAACAATTATAAACTTTTGTTGTTACATTATTTTTCTTAATTGCCTTACCTTCCGAATAAGCTATAAATAAGGTTGATGGTATTAATATCAAAGTACCATATAAAGCACTTTTATCAGGTAATTCATTAAATATAACGTATGTTACTATTGCAGAAATTATTAGCTCTATGTACCTATAAGGTGCAAGTGCAGTAGCATCAGTAAGAGTAAAAGCTTTTAACATAAAGAGCAAAATTAGATTTGAATTAATTCCCAAAATCAGCAGTAATACTAATTCCAACAAGGAAGGCATATGCCAATAAAATAACAAAGGTGGAGTAGAAAAAACAGTTGTCATTAGAGCTGAATAAAATAACATACTTATTACTGACTCTTTTATTACAAGTTTCTTATTAAGTATATCCAATATAGCAAAGATCAATGCAGATACAATAAAAATAAGAATTTTAGGATTAAAATCTTCACTATGAGCTTTGGTAGTAATAGCAATACCAATACCAACAAAGCCAATAACAGTTACTATCCATCTTTGCCAAATTATATTTTCGTTTAGCAAAGGGATTGCAAGAAGTATAACAAATAATGGTATAGAAAAACTTATAATCGTTGCAGTTACTATGGGGAAAACAGTCAACCCGTAAGTCCATAAGGTCATTCCACAAAACAACAACCCACCCCTGGTTATTTGAGTAGATATTTGACTTGTTTTAAAAGTTTCTATTCCATAGTAAAACATAAAAGGTACAAGGGTAATAGTGGTAAACAGAAAGCGGAAAAAAATTATTTCAAAACTCTGAAGATGTAAACTTAGATATTTTGATATAGTATCATTAGCTACACTACTAAGTAAGCTAAGTATAAACCAGATAACCCCAAACAAATAAGCTCTCAATCTGTAATCCATAAAGCTTCTGATTTAATAGATACGATGTACTCATATAATTTTACTACAAAACTAATAATATAAAAGTTTTCTGATGTACGTCCCCAGAATGTGATCGTGAGGGTTCATTATAAATAATTCGGGAAATTTCGTCTCTTTAGACATATTAAGAGCTATGTAACGAACGTTTATATTTGTGAGTAATAGTAAGGCTCAAGGTAAGGAAAATGCTAGTGAGGTAAAGTAGAATAACGTTAATTTGATAATTTAAGCTCATTCCCTCTTGCTACATCTCTCTTTAATATCTCCTCTTTTGCAGCAGGTTTATAATTACTGCTTAAATTTAGGTGCACACTAATTTTTCGATTTATATATTATTCTAATGCTTGTATAATACCTTCATTGAATATTTGATTTTGAGGTAATTAGATGCCAAAAAGTAAAACTAAACGTGGAACGGAAGATTTGAAGGGTAATGCAGGCCCAAGCAAAAGATCTCGTCTCAGTTCTGATCCTAAAAAAAATAAAGAGATTATCTCTAGCAAAGTAATAAGTAAGCTGAAGGATGTTGTTAAAGGTGATAGAACTTCAGCTATTGAGGAATGGGTCAAGGCTCACCCTGTAACAGTAGAGGGTCTAACCGTTGAGCAATCGGACCTCTTATGTAATGCGTTTCGTGATGAATCTTGTTGGTCAGGTGCGACACTAGATGTTGCTAAATTGGTAGGAGAATTAGCTAAATCAGGTGTGTTGAATCCATTTGCTATATATAAAATAGCATGTATTGAGTGTGTAGAGAGTGAAATTAAGCAATTATTTGACAAGGCGTTAGAGTCTTTTAGATCTGACTTATCTCATAAAGGTGCATGTGAGGAAGATAGAAATTTAGCTTGCAGTGATAAGCTTGCAAGAGTTGAATTGTTAAGTTCCATGGGAAGACGTGATCCTGTTTTCAATTTCTGGATTGATCAAGAATCAGGTAACCTTAGAGAAAATATAGAAGCAGAAGATGGATTTAATAAGGCTGTAGATTTCAAGTGGAGTAAGGGAGTGGAACACTTCTATAATCGTCTGTGTTCCGAAGAAAAATTAGTGAAAGAAGAGAGAGAAAAATTGCTAGTTTCTGCTATTGCAAAATTATCTCCATTGCAATCTAGCTATAAACTTGCTTCTACCTTAAATTCCCTTCTAGGTAAAGTCATAAGCGCAAAAGTAGATCATAAGTCACTACTTGGGCTACCGAATAAGAAAGATAGGGGTGTGATCTATCGTCCTCTGAGTTACTTAGTAGAGCACGGTTTTCTTTGCACAACTAAGTATGTTATCCAGTACTTGAGCGAGGGATGTTCAAGATCTGAAGTAGAGAAAATGCTTTCACCTAGAGGATATGCACATCTTCTCTCATCGCTTTCATTTGTTGTAGTTTCTAAAGATTATGACTTGGATAACAGGAATGAAGCAAGGTCAGCTATTAGCAGTCTTTGGGAATCTAGTGTATTTAACCAAAATAAAATAAATGTTGTCGATCCTTTTAAAGATAGGATTGCTTTTGTTGCAATGGAAAATGCAATTTCAAATTTGATTGTAGATCAGGAGAACAGCAAGGATACTCAAAGTGCTGGTGATGGTGAAAAAGTTGATTTGGTCTTGAGTATTTTAAAGTTTGCTAAAGATTGTTGTTCAGACAAAAGCTTTAAATCATTAAAAGAGAGGATAGCAAATAGTTTAGATAAAACAAGGAATTCTAAGATGATAGATGCAACTAGCTCCTGCAATTTAATAGAAGAGTTGTGTAAGTCAGCGAGAAATTTGAATTTATTCTCTGCTAGCACTGAAGGTCCTCAATCTACGTTAGTGGGTACTAATGTTAGTATTTCGCCTGCTGCAGTTGTTAACAAATAGGAGTATTTATGCATGGTAATAATGAAGATCGTGAATTAGTTAGGGCTTTATTAAGTGGAGGTTGTGATGAGTTTAGTAGACAATTTGTAGGTTTTTTAAACAACTGTCCATCTTTTTTGCATTCGGCTAATAAGCCTGGCTTTTTTCCTACATTCTTTTTTGGTATGTTTTCTACTGCACATGATGCAGGTATATTAGTTGAAGATGAAAGAGTCTATTTTCGTTTTGACAATTATGGAAATCTAAAAGTTGCTGTTCTCACTAATAAAGAAAATAGAAGAATAGTCAGGTGTTATACTGTTGCTGATAATGAGAACAGCCCTGGGTGGCTTTGTTGCATAGCAAGAATATTTTAGAAAGGGAAAAAGCCTTTTAAAATATGAGTTACTAACAGATTTTGTTGTAAAGTAAGCATTTTGAAAGAAATATAGTTTATGCCACAAAAAATGAGAGTAAGTAACCAAGGAGAATATAACGAATTTCTTGAAAAAAGAGGAAATGTTTTTCACTTTATTGATGAAGCAATAGACAATTGGTATGAAAACAGTCCAAAAGTGTCTGGCGGCAACAATGTTTATAGTGATAAGGCCGTGATTTTAATACATATAATAGTTCACCTGTTTAGGATAGGTTTAAGGCAGGCAGTAGGTTTTGTAAAAGGATATCTAAAAAAGATAGGAAAGGATTTGGAAGTCATTAGCTATTCCCAGGCTTCTAGAAGACTAAGTAAGCTCAATATGAAGATCAATGATTATAGAGTGAATAGAGATATGTAGAAAATATTGAAATTGCTATGGATAGCACAGTAATCAGTATCTATAGTAATAGTGGTCAGCATAACAAAGATAATGTCAAAACAAGAAAGTATAATAGAGCAGATCAAGTAAGAAAATTACATGCTGCTTTAAATATAGAAAGCAAAAAAGTAATAGCCATTAAGTATACCAATTCAACTTTACGTGACAGTATATTAGTATGTAGTATGCTTGAAGAAATGGACGGCAAGTATGGCATTTCATCTATTCGTGCAGATGCATCTTATGACGGAAGAAATGTATATAAGATTTGTAAAGAACTTAATATTAAACCTATAATCCGACCCATAAAGAATGCAACAGTCCGTGAAAAGGTGGATTATTTATCAGAAAGAAACAACAATGTTAAGGTTATACAATCTTACAAAAACTATGAAGATGGTGTAAAAGAATGGAAAATGGTGATGAAATATGGCTTAAGATCACATATTGAGGGCTTTTTCTTTAGGCTCAAAAAAACATTTGGATTTAGTTTAAAAAATAAGTCTGAAATGAATCGTGAAAAAGAGCTATTAATTAAGTGCTATTTAATTAATAGATTTACTGAAATTGGTATGCCAAAGTTTGAAACAGCTGCTTAAATTTTTTATATAAAATATTAATGCAAGTAGCTATGCAACAAAGCCGCCCTGGGTCAAGGTTTAGTGCAGAAGAGAAGCAGCAGGTAGAAGAGAATCTTCCACAAGAATTACAGGAAGATGAGGATCTGGATTGGGAAGAGTATAAAATATTTCGGTTAGGAGCATCGAACAAGGAAAAATCTTGTTAAACCTGAAAGAAACTATTTTATCCAGTGCTATAACAATTTTTAAATATAATTTATTAAGAAGTATTTTTGCAGTTATAACCGGACGCTCAATGGTGCTAGAGTGCCCGTTTGGGAGCATGGTTTTGGAGGAACGGTTAAACCACTGATGGAGTCTATTACGACTACCTCGATTAGAAGATTGTATAATCTAACCGTCCCAAGCTTAAATACTTCTTCATTATAAGTTATAGGAGGTCAATTACAATGACAAAAAGTAAATTAGAGGTAATGAATCCTGATGCAGCAGGGATAGATGTTGGTTCGGCTGTACATTATGTATGTATACCCGAGAGAAGAGATGAGCAACGTGTTCAAAAATTTGGCTGCTTCACTGAAGACCTTCATAATTTAGCAAGGTGGTTAAAAAAGTGTAAAGTTACAACCGTAGCGATGGAATCAACTGGTGTATATTGGATTCCTTTGTTTCAAATACTGGAATCTTACGGTTTTGAAGTTAAGTTGGTAAATGCGCGACATGTAAAAAATGTACCTGGGAGAAAGTCAGATGTTCAGGACTGTCAGTGGTTACAACAACTACATAGTTATGGATTACTCCAAGGGTCATTTAGGCCAGATAGCCAGATATGTGTATTGCGTAGTTACGTGCGACAACGTAAGAACCTCACTGAAAGTGCATCTACACATGTTCTGCGTATGCAGAAGGCATTAATTCAAATGAATATACAACTGCATAGAGTTATAAGAGATATAACAGGAGTAACTGGTATGAAAATTATCAAGGCTATAATTAAAGGCGAAAGAGATTCTGGGAAATTGGCTCAATTCAGGGATGCACGAATAAAAAATGATCAGTCTACTATAGCAAAAGCGTTAGCTGGCGATTATAGAGAGGAACATGTATTCACGCTAAAGCAAGAATTTGAACTATATAATATTTATCAAGAAAAAATAGCAGAATGTGATAGAAATATTGAGGTCTATTACAAAACGTTTGAAACAAAATCTAACGAAAGTAAACAGTTG
This sequence comes from Wolbachia endosymbiont of Drosophila nikananu, assembly GCF_028981865.1. Classification (NCBI taxonomy): domain Bacteria; kingdom Pseudomonadati; phylum Pseudomonadota; class Alphaproteobacteria; order Rickettsiales; family Anaplasmataceae; genus Wolbachia; species Wolbachia endosymbiont of Drosophila nikananu. The sequence continues at coordinate 20,361 of NZ_JAPQLL010000053.1, forward strand.
AGTAAGGAAAAGAATAAGCACAGAAAAAGTAAGCCTGACTTTGCTTTGCACGAGGAACTGCACCGAATAACTGGTATGGATTTTACTAAAGTTCCAGGGCTTGATATACTAAGTATACAGACTATAATTTCAGAAACTGGTATAAACCATAATAAATGGTCAACAGAAAAACACTTTTCATCGTGGTTAGGACTCAGCCCTGCCAATAAAATTACAGGAGAAAAAGTGTTTAGCACAAGAACGCGTAAAGTCATTAATCGTGCTGCGAATGCATTTCGAATGGCTGCTAATTCTGTAGGAAATAGTAAAAGTTCATTGGGTGCATACTACAGGAGATTAAAAAAACGATTAGGAGCACCAAAAGCAATAACAGCTACTGCAAGAAAAATAGCATGCATATTTTATAGTATGCTCAAATACGGACAAGAATATGTAGAAAAAGGAATGGAATACTATGAAACACGATATAAGGAGAGAGCTGTAAAAAATTTGATCAAAAAGGCACGAGAATTTGGCTATACTTTAGTGCAACAAG
>NZ_JAPQLL010000054.1:0-4319 GCF_028981865.1 Wolbachia endosymbiont of Drosophila nikananu
CTTGTTGCACTAAAGTATAGCCAAATTCTCGTGCCTTTTTGATCAAATTTTTTACAGCTCTCTCCTTATATCGTGTTTCATAGTATTCCATTCCTTTTTCTACATATTCTTGTCCGTATTTGAGCATACTATAAAATATGCATGCTATTTTTCTTGCAGTAGCTGTTATTGCTTTTGGTGCTCCTAATCGTTTTTTTAATCTCCTGTAGTATGCACCCAATGAACTTTTACTATTTCCTACAGAATTAGCAGCCATTCGAAATGCATTCGCAGCACGATTAATGACTTTACGCGTTCTTGTGCTAAACACTTTTTCTCCTGTAATTTTATTGGCAGGGCTGAGTCCTAACCACGATGAAAAGTGTTTTTCTGTTGACCATTTATTATGGTTTATACCAGTTTCTGAAATTATAGTCTGTATACTTAGTATATCAAGCCCTGGAACTTTAGTAAAATCCATACCAGTTATTCGGTGCAGTTCCTCGTGCAAAGCAAAGTCAGGCTTACTTTTTCTGTGCTTATTCTTTTCCTTACTCAACTGTTTACTTTCGTTAGATTTTGTTTCAAACGTTTTGTAATAGACCTCAATATTTCTATCACATTCTGCTATTTTTTCTTGATAAATATTATATAGTTCAAATTCTTGCTTTAGCGTGAATACATGTTCCTCTCTATAATCGCCAGCTAACGCTTTTGCTATAGTAGACTGATCATTTTTTATTCGTGCATCCCTGAATTGAGCCAATTTCCCAGAATCTCTTTCGCCTTTAATTATAGCCTTGATAATTTTCATACCAGTTACTCCTGTTATATCTCTTATAACTCTATGCAGTTGTATATTCATTTGAATTAATGCCTTCTGCATACGCAGAACATGTGTAGATGCACTTTCAGTGAGGTTCTTACGTTGTCGCACGTAACTACGCAATACACATATCTGGCTATCTGGCCTAAATGACCCTTGGAGTAATCCATAACTATGTAGTTGTTGTAACCACTGACAGTCCTGAACATCTGACTTTCTCCCAGGTACATTTTTTACATGTCGCGCATTTACCAACTTAACTTCAAAACCGTAAGATTCCAGTATTTGAAACAAAGGAATCCAATATACACCAGTTGATTCCATCGCTACGGTTGTAACTTTACACTTTTTTAACCACCTTGCTAAATTATGAAGGTCTTCAGTGAAGCAGCCAAATTTTTGAACACGTTGCTCATCTCTTCTCTCGGGTATACATACATAATGTACAGCCGAACCAACATCTATCCCTGCTGCATCAGGATTCATTACCTCTAATTTACTTTTTGTCATTGTAATTGACCTCCTATAACTTATAATGAAGAAGTATTTAAGCTTGGGACGGTTAGATTATACAATCTTCTAATCGAGGTAGTCGTAATAGACTCCATCAGTGGTTTAACCGTTCCTCCAAAACCATGCTCCCAAACGGGCACTCTAGCACCATTGAGCGTCCGGTTATAACTGCAAAAATACTTCTTAATAAATTATATTTAAAAATTGTTATAGCACTGGATAAAATAGTTTCTTTCAGGTTTAACAAGATTTTTCCTTGTTCGATGCTCCTAACCTATAAAAAAATTCACAAGAAGAAAAACATGCAAAAAGGGGAATTAACTATTAATTGCCGTTATGAACCTCACAGGTTGGCGGGTACATATTTGGCAAATGCTTATGAACAATTATTGAAATATAAAATAAAGGAGGTAGAAGAAAATGGTAACGGTAAGCTTGTATGCAAGAGTTTCATCAAGACAACAGGCACAGGAGAATACAATAGAGAGTCAGATTGTAGAGTTGGAGCGTCGCATTAGTAGTGATGGACATGAGTTATTAGATGAGCGCAGGTTTGTTGATAATGGCTACAGTGGATCAAATTTAGAACGTCCTAGCTTAGAGAGTTTACGTGATAGAGTAGCAGAAGGTAAGATTGATAAGATATATATTCATTCACCTGATCGTCTATCACGGAAATCTGCATACCAAGCGCTCTTACTCGAAGAGTTTAGAAAAGCAGGATCAGAGGTTATTTTCTTAAATCATAAATTTGAGGATAACCCAGAATCTAATATGTTTTTAGGAATCCAAGGATTAGTAGCAGAGTACGAACGTGCAAAGATTATGGAACGTAATCGCAGAGGAAAACTCCATGCAGCTAAAACTGGCCGTATAAGCGTAATGAGTAATGCACCTTATGGTTATCGCTACATAGCAAAACATGTAGGTGAAGGAAGTGCTCAGTTTGAAATTAATCAAGAAGAAGCAGATGTAGTATGCAAAATATTTAATTGGGTTGGTCAAGAAAGAATAAGCATCAATGAAGTTATACGTAGACTTAGCGAGATATCGGTAATAACACAAACAGGAAAGGACCGTTGGAAAAGAAGTACTATTTGGAAAATGTTAAGAAATCCTGCTTATATAGGACAAGCAGCTTATGGTAAAACTAAGGCATGCTCGAAGCCACAAGTGAGGAAATCAAAAAAAGGAACTTGCGGTAAACTCAAAAATGGTCATTTTAGTAATGATAAAGAAAACTGGGTTTATGTTCCAGTGCCAAAAATAATCAATGATAATTTATTTGATTCAGTGCAAGCACAACTAGTTGAAAATAGACAAAGGGCAAGAGCACGGCAAAGAAAAGAAACATATTTATTACAAGGTTTAATGGTATGCCAACGTTGTCAATATACTTATTGTGGTACAAACCACGTTCATAAAAAGTCGACATATTATTACTATCGTTGCTCTGGTACAAACTCTAGCAAATTTAATGGCAATAAAATCTGCGATAATAAATCAATACGCACTGATATATTAGATGGAGTTATATGGGAAGAAGTCAAGAGTATCTTAAAAGAGCTAGATAGGATTGCAAATGAATATCAACGTAGATTATCAGAGAACAAAAAACCTTTACATAATCAAACACGTGAAAAGCAAGAAAGTAAGCTAAGATTAAGTATCAAAAAATTTATTGATAGCTATGCCAAAGGGTTTATAAGCCAAGAAGAATTTGAGCCAAGAATTACAACAATGAAACAGCATTTGAAAGAAATTGAAGAGGAGAAAGAAAAAGTACTTGATCAAAAGAAGTTACAACAAGAACTGAGCCTTGTTACAGATAGCTTGAAAAACTTTTCCTCAAGCGTTGAATCAAAGCTTGATCTGGTAGATTGGCAGACTAAGCAAAATATTATTAGAATGTTAATTCATCAAATTGAAATCAACCACAATCACCTATACATAGTATTTCGCATAAAAAGTCTTGCAAATTTTGATCAAAATATGCATAATAGAATTATGCAATGTTGTACTAGTCGTACAGACACTGGGATCCAGAAAAAAGAATGGTGTCATCCAAGCCCCCTAGGTGTCATTCCAGTGCTTGACACTGGACTCTTGTTTCAATAGACTTCTTTCAAAATTCATGTGAGAGCTCAAAATTGTGAATGGCAGCAATCAAATTAAATCTTAAACCAAAACGTTTTCGTCTATTTCTATACCTGTCCGAGATGATTTTAAACCTTTTCAATAAGCCAATTAAGTTTTCAACCATTACCCTTTGGCTAGAAAGAGCTCTGTTCTCTCTTTTTTGTTCTTTGCTCAACGGATTCTTTTTCGTTTTTCTGTGTGGTAATTCAACATTTTTATCTATCCTTTGCATTCCTCTGTAGCCAGCATCAGCTAAGATTTTAGTTCCCGGCAGCCTTTGATTCTTTAAATATCCGAAAATCGTGCTTCCTACCATTTGAAAAAGATGTACAAATGACCTTTTTACTCTTCTTCTCTGTTACTATTTGTGTTTTTATAGTATGCCTTTTTTTCTTTCCAGAGTAAAAGCGTTTTTGCTTTTTTTTGGCTTCTCTACTGGGGTTTCAGTTCCACCTATTACCAAAACTTCGTATTTTACACTACTATTTAATAGATCTTTTTTCCCAGGTAATGCAAAATCTGGATGTTTTATTAATGTGTCCTCTACCCACTTTACTATTTTAAAACAGTTACTTTCACTCATGCCATAACTTTGTCCTATATGAAAATATGTGCGATATTCTCTTATGTATTCCAGTGTCATAAGTAGCCTGTCTTCTACGCAAAGCTTACTTTTTCTCCCGCTTCTAGCTTTTTTTCTTCTGTCTTCCTCATCCAGAATTTCTACCATTCTCTCGAATGTTGCTTTTTTTACACCTGTTAAACGTCGAAATTTTTCTCCTTCTAACTCCTTTATTTCTTTATATTTCACCTTTCAAATATTTCATCTTACACTCCTTCTCTCAATTTTGAAAGAAGTCTA
>NZ_JAPQLL010000055.1:0-7054 GCF_028981865.1 Wolbachia endosymbiont of Drosophila nikananu
CTTGTTGCACTAAAGTATAGCCAAATTCTCGTGCCTTTTTGATCAAATTTTTTACAGCTCTCTCCTTATATCGTGTTTCATAGTATTCCATTCCTTTTTCTACATATTCTTGTCCGTATTTGAGCATACTATAAAATATGCATGCTATTTTTCTTGCAGTAGCTGTTATTGCTTTTGGTGCTCCTAATCGTTTTTTTAATCTCCTGTAGTATGCACCCAATGAACTTTTACTATTTCCTACAGAATTAGCAGCCATTCGAAATGCATTCGCAGCACGATTAATGACTTTACGCGTTCTTGTGCTAAACACTTTTTCTCCTGTAATTTTATTGGCAGGGCTGAGTCCTAACCACGATGAAAAGTGTTTTTCTGTTGACCATTTATTATGGTTTATACCAGTTTCTGAAATTATAGTCTGTATACTTAGTATATCAAGCCCTGGAACTTTAGTAAAATCCATACCAGTTATTCGGTGCAGTTCCTCGTGCAAAGCAAAGTCAGGCTTACTTTTTCTGTGCTTATTCTTTTCCTTACTCAACTGTTTACTTTCGTTAGATTTTGTTTCAAACGTTTTGTAATAGACCTCAATATTTCTATCACATTCTGCTATTTTTTCTTGATAAATATTATATAGTTCAAATTCTTGCTTTAGCGTGAATACATGTTCCTCTCTATAATCGCCAGCTAACGCTTTTGCTATAGTAGACTGATCATTTTTTATTCGTGCATCCCTGAATTGAGCCAATTTCCCAGAATCTCTTTCGCCTTTAATTATAGCCTTGATAATTTTCATACCAGTTACTCCTGTTATATCTCTTATAACTCTATGCAGTTGTATATTCATTTGAATTAATGCCTTCTGCATACGCAGAACATGTGTAGATGCACTTTCAGTGAGGTTCTTACGTTGTCGCACGTAACTACGCAATACACATATCTGGCTATCTGGCCTAAATGACCCTTGGAGTAATCCATAACTATGTAGTTGTTGTAACCACTGACAGTCCTGAACATCTGACTTTCTCCCAGGTACATTTTTTACATGTCGCGCATTTACCAACTTAACTTCAAAACCGTAAGATTCCAGTATTTGAAACAAAGGAATCCAATATACACCAGTTGATTCCATCGCTACGGTTGTAACTTTACACTTTTTTAACCACCTTGCTAAATTATGAAGGTCTTCAGTGAAGCAGCCAAATTTTTGAACACGTTGCTCATCTCTTCTCTCGGGTATACATACATAATGTACAGCCGAACCAACATCTATCCCTGCTGCATCAGGATTCATTACCTCTAATTTACTTTTTGTCATTGTAATTGACCTCCTATAACTTATAATGAAGAAGTATTTAAGCTTGGGACGGTTAGATTATACAATCTTCTAATCGAGGTAGTCGTAATAGACTCCATCAGTGGTTTAACCGTTCCTCCAAAACCATGCTCCCAAACGGGCACTCTAGCACCATTGAGCGTCCGGTTATAACTGCAAAAATACTTCTTAATAAATTATATTTAAAAATTGTTATAGCACTGGATAAAATAGTTTCTTTCAGGTTTAACAAGATTTTTCCTTGTTCGACGCTACTAAATAAATAGCACATGTAGCCGAAGGGTTTATATCTTGTGCTATACTTTATTTTATGTCATGCAAACAGTTGATATTAGCATACATCCAAATAAAGTAATGGAGAATATAAAAACCATATTAGTAAAAGACGATAACGTTAGACTAGATAGGTACATCAGAAGAATCTTTCCTAATCTAAAGCAATCTGTAATTGAAAAATCTTTAAGGAAAGGATTAATCAAAGTTGATGATTGCAAAGCAAAGTCTAGTGATAGAGTAAATTCTGGACAAACTATAACGCTGAAGCACTTGAATTATATTGAGAACGCTGATTCTGACCGCAAATATAATGAAAAGTTAGTGAATCTACTAAGAGAGAACATATTATATGAAGACGAATATATACTCGCTATAAACAAACCCGCAGGGGTAATTGTTCAAGGTGGCGTAAAAGTAAAGATTAGCATTAGTGATTTGCTTGACCAAATAAGAGAGGGAAAAATATTTAAAATTGTCCATAGGCTAGATAGAGATACGAGCGGAGTGATAATATTCGCACGCAATGCTAGTGTTGCCAGATACCTTATGGAGGAATTTAAAGGACGGAGGGTAAAAAAAACTTATTTAGCATTAACTTCTGGCGTGCCAAGCAAGGATAGTGGAATAATAGATTATCCGTTGGTAAAAAAATATGTTTCTGGTCAAGAAAAAGTGGTCGTTGATGAAGGCTCACCTCAAGGTGCCACTACGCATTTTTCAATTATAGCAAGGTTAAAACATAATGTTGCTTATTTAAAATTACAACCAATTACCGGCAGAACCCATCAGTTACGTGCACATTTAGCTCATATAAATTGTCCCATTCTTGGTGACGGTAAATATGGTGGTAAAAAAGCTTTTATTGATGAAGTGGCAAATAAAATTCACCTTCATTCGCATTCTTTATCTTTAAAATTGCCAAACAATAAAGAAATCACTATTACCGCTCCTATCCCTAAGCACATTGAAAAGTCTATTGAAGCGCTATTTTTTGACTGAAACGATTTCACCAATCAACTTTTCTGTCTTTGGCTTTGATTTGAAGCACAGATATTAGGCTAATTAATGCGCAGGCAGTAAGATAAATGCCTGCTGCAAGTTTTGTTTCGGTTTTTTCTATAAGCCACATGCATATGGATGGAGAGAGGCCACCAAAAATTCCTGCAGATATGTTGTGAGCTAAACTGAAGCCGGTGCACCTAACTTTCGTTGGGAACAACTCACAGACAAGAGAATTATATATTCCAAAAGATGCACCTATCGGTACGCTTATCAATAGAAAAGTGAGCGTTACAATATAGTGGTTATCATATGATAATAGCGAAAGTGCCAGCAAACCGGCGCAAGTTAAAGCTACTAATGTAGGAATCATTACATTTTTTCTTCCAACTTTATCAGACAGTATTGCAAACAGCACTGCAGACGCTCCAAATGTAATTTCAACTATAATCCTTACTACATTTTTAATATTGATGCCTGAGAGAATAAGTTCTTTTACAGATATGTTGTAGAACATGATTGCTGAATAAACGATTGCATTTTGGGCTATACCAAGTCCAATTGCTATCACAAATGCTTTTTTATAGTCCCTGGTTAATTCTAAAAATGGAGAATGAGATAAGCTTTTATTTTTATCGTGTGTTTTATATGCTAAGCTCTCTTCCATTATATATCTTGTTAAAAAGCCTATTATGCCCATAATAGAGCAGAAATAGAAGGGCAATCTCCAGCCCCAAGTTTCATAATTTTCACCTGTGAGTTTTTTACAAATAGCTATCATCACAAAACATATAATAGAACCAAGCGCGCCGCTAAAAGGCTTCATACTCCCTAAAAAACCTAGATTTTTTTTATCGCTTGAATGCTCTATTAAAAAGGCTGAGTTGATACTCGTTTCTCCACCTGCTGCCATTCCTTGCATGATTCTACATAATAGAAGTAGTATAGAAGAAAATATTCCTATTTCTTTATAGCCAGGTATAACTCCAATTACAGTAGATGGTATTGAAACTAATATCACTGAAGTAAGTAAAACTTTCCTTCTACCGGATTTATCTCCAATGTAGCCAGAAATGAATGCACCAAGTGGTCTAAATCCAAAGCCAACTGCGAAAGTACCAAGAAATTTGATTGTGCTTAAGTAATCACTTTCTGATGGAAAAAAAATGCTACTTATTGTGTGTGTTAAGGTCCCAAAAAGAGTTATTTCATACCATACAATCATGTTACAGATTATGCTTGATAGTATTGCTTTTTGAATATCGTTCATGACTTCCGGTTTCCACTATAAAAATTTTTATTCAGTAACCTTCAAGGATAATTCACGTAAATGCTTATCCTCTATTTTAGAAGGAGCGCCCATTAAAACATCTTCACCTTGCTGATTCATAGGAAAACAGATTACTTCACGAATATTTGGTTCATCAGCAAGTAGCATAACCATTCTGTCAACCCCTGGTGCTATACCACCATGGGGCGGTACTCCAAATCTAAATGCACGTACGAGTGCACCGAATCTTGTATCAACTTCTCCCCGGCTATAACCTGCAATGGCAAAAGCTTTATACATGATATCCAGTTTGTTATTACGAATCGCCCCACTTGATAGTTCTATTCCATTGCAAACAAGATCATACTGGTAAGCAAGGATATCGAGTGGATTCTTTTCCTCTAAATCTTTCAGACCACCGTGTGGCATGGAGAATGGGTTATGAAAGAAATCGATTTTTTTACTTTTATCGTCATATACAAAATATGGAAAATCAATGATCCAACAAAACTTGAAGATATTATCATCTATAAGACTGAGTTCTGACCCTAAAAGAGTGCGTACTTTTCCTGCAATGTTTGCCGCCTCATTCTCTTTGTCAGAAGCAAAAAATACACTATCTCCCGGCTCTATGTTTGTTGCTTCTCTTATGTGGTTTAGCCTATTGTCATCAAGAAATTTAGCAATTGGGCCTTTTGCAATGCCATCTTTATCAAACGTTATATATCCAAGACCTTTAGCACCGAATTCTTTCTGTGCATGCTCTATCTTTTTATCAAAAAAGCTGCGTGGTTCCTCTGCTGTCTTAGGTGCAGGGATGGCTCTGACTACCATACCACGCTCAATATTGCTTTTGAAAATGTTGAACCCTGAATCACGGAAAATTTCTGTAACATCGCTGATTAATAGTGGATTGCGCAAATCTGGCTTGTCAGAACCATACTTAAGCATTGCCTCTTTGTATGTAATGCGTGGAAAATCTTTATCGACAGACTTACGAGAAAATTTAGCAAACACTTTATATAAGGTAGACTCAATAATCTGAAAGATGTCTTCTTGAGTCACAAAAGACATTTCAAGATCTAGTTGATAAAACTCCCCCGGAGAACGGTCAGCCCTTGCGTCTTCATCACGGAAACACGGTGCAATTTGAAAATATTTATCAAACCCTGAGACCATGAGTAATTGCTTAAAAATCTGTGGAGCTTGCGGCAATGCATAAAATTTACCAAGATTTAGTCTGCTTGGCACCAAATAATCACGTGCACCTTCAGGGGACGAAGCAGTAAGTATTGGAGTTTGAATTTCCAAAAATTCTTGCTCTATCATGAGCTTCCTGAGTTCTGCGATGATTTGTGAGCGCAGAATAATGTTATTACGAGCCTTTTCACGTCTTAAATCAAGAAAACGATATTTAAATCTCATGTTTTCTGGGTATTCTTGCGCACCGGCAATACTTGCTAATATACTCCTTTCTTCTTTTGCTATTTCTTCATCAAGGTGGAACTCAACTTCCGACTCAACGCACAAACTATCAACTATAACTTCAATTTCTCCCGTGGAAATGGAGCTATTTACCGTATCTTCAATTCTGGCTTTGACTGTTCCTGTAACAGTAATCACACTCTCCGATCTTAAATTTGAAATTTCATCAAAAAAGTCCTTGTCATTATTGAACACTAGCTGAGTAATCCCATGAAAATCTCTTAAATCAACAAAGATTAGGTTGCCGTGATCGCGCTTGCGGTATAACCATCCAGAAAGGGTAACTTTCTTTCCTATATCATTCTTCCTTAATTCATTGCACGTGTGAGTTTTATAGCAATTCATATTTGTTTCATTTCTAAATTCTTTAAAAAGTATAGAAATAAACCTTACTACATACAAGCCCATTCGTCAGATATTTGTCCAATTTACGAAATAGAGCAGTATTACTTTTATACTGTCTTGACCCGCAAAAAAAATTGCACAATTTCTATAATTATGGTATAATAATAAGGGTGTTTTTAATGAATTAGATACAGGAAATGCCACTTACACAGATCATATTATATAGCGTAACATTACTTGCTGTAGCTGCAGTATTTCTCTTTTTGAGAAAAATATACAAAAATCGCATTAGAAAAATCATATTTCCTAGAAAAGTTTTTAAAGAAGAGTGGGAAGAAGACAGAAAATTCAATGAATTATATCAAAAAAATAAGCAAAAAGAGTTGATGAAACAACAAGAAACGCTACGCGAGAAACAAAAAGATGTGCAAGTTTATAAAGAAGATCCAGAAATAGTTGACATAGCAAAACCGGTAGGTAAATGGACAAAGATGGTTATGATGGGTAATGGTTTAATGCAGCGTTTTGCACAATTGATACATAGAGAAGGCGGACAGAAAGGATTTTGGGAGCTGTTTGTAAAAGCTCAGGCTTCAACTCAAGGTAAACATAAGGGGAAGGGCAGATAATTCATGCTCGAATGTGAAAAATTATCCTGCGCTCGTAATAACAAAGTATTATTTAAACATCTCAGTTTTAAAGCTGAGCCAAAATCAAAGATTCTAATCACTGGTCCAAATGGTAGTGGTAAAACCAGCTTAATTAGAAGTTTATCTAGACTTTTACCGCCGGTATCAGGCAATATAAGGTACTGCGGAAAAGACATATATGATGATCCAAAATCCTATATACCTTCTATGGTCTATATAGGCCATAAGAATGCCTGTAAAGATAGCTTAACTGTTGCTCAAAACATAGAATTCTGGGCAGGAATACGAAATACTAGGGAATTGATTATGGCAGCTGTTTGTTGCTTGCAGTTGCAATCTGTACTTAATATTAGATATGGCGAACTTTCTGCAGGCTGGAAAAGAAGAGTTGCGCTTGCTCGCCTCTTGATTTCTAAAGCAAACGTTTGGCTGATAGATGAACCATTTTGTAATCTTGATAGTGCAACGTGTGAATTAGTGCTGAACCTAATCTCAATACGCTCTGAGCAAAATGGTATAGTAATTATTACAGGGCATAGCTCTACAGAGCAATTGTGTGATTTTACAACGATTAATATACGCGATTTCAATAGACTTCTTGTATAGTTTTTGGCAACAACCGTTAGAAACGAAAAAACTTACTTGACAAGCCTCGCCAGCCCCCTTATCATGATAGTGAAGGTATTCAGTTATCTT
>NZ_JAPQLL010000056.1:0-12986 GCF_028981865.1 Wolbachia endosymbiont of Drosophila nikananu
CTTGTTGCACTAAAGTATAGCCAAATTCTCGTGCCTTTTTGATCAAATTTTTTACAGCTCTCTCCTTATATCGTGTTTCATAGTATTCCATTCCTTTTTCTACATATTCTTGTCCGTATTTGAGCATACTATAAAATATGCATGCTATTTTTCTTGCAGTAGCTGTTATTGCTTTTGGTGCTCCTAATCGTTTTTTTAATCTCCTGTAGTATGCACCCAATGAACTTTTACTATTTCCTACAGAATTAGCAGCCATTCGAAATGCATTCGCAGCACGATTAATGACTTTACGCGTTCTTGTGCTAAACACTTTTTCTCCTGTAATTTTATTGGCAGGGCTGAGTCCTAACCACGATGAAAAGTGTTTTTCTGTTGACCATTTATTATGGTTTATACCAGTTTCTGAAATTATAGTCTGTATACTTAGTATATCAAGCCCTGGAACTTTAGTAAAATCCATACCAGTTATTCGGTGCAGTTCCTCGTGCAAAGCAAAGTCAGGCTTACTTTTTCTGTGCTTATTCTTTTCCTTACTCAACTGTTTACTTTCGTTAGATTTTGTTTCAAACGTTTTGTAATAGACCTCAATATTTCTATCACATTCTGCTATTTTTTCTTGATAAATATTATATAGTTCAAATTCTTGCTTTAGCGTGAATACATGTTCCTCTCTATAATCGCCAGCTAACGCTTTTGCTATAGTAGACTGATCATTTTTTATTCGTGCATCCCTGAATTGAGCCAATTTCCCAGAATCTCTTTCGCCTTTAATTATAGCCTTGATAATTTTCATACCAGTTACTCCTGTTATATCTCTTATAACTCTATGCAGTTGTATATTCATTTGAATTAATGCCTTCTGCATACGCAGAACATGTGTAGATGCACTTTCAGTGAGGTTCTTACGTTGTCGCACGTAACTACGCAATACACATATCTGGCTATCTGGCCTAAATGACCCTTGGAGTAATCCATAACTATGTAGTTGTTGTAACCACTGACAGTCCTGAACATCTGACTTTCTCCCAGGTACATTTTTTACATGTCGCGCATTTACCAACTTAACTTCAAAACCGTAAGATTCCAGTATTTGAAACAAAGGAATCCAATATACACCAGTTGATTCCATCGCTACGGTTGTAACTTTACACTTTTTTAACCACCTTGCTAAATTATGAAGGTCTTCAGTGAAGCAGCCAAATTTTTGAACACGTTGCTCATCTCTTCTCTCGGGTATACATACATAATGTACAGCCGAACCAACATCTATCCCTGCTGCATCAGGATTCATTACCTCTAATTTACTTTTTGTCATTGTAATTGACCTCCTATAACTTATAATGAAGAAGTATTTAAGCTTGGGACGGTTAGATTATACAATCTTCTAATCGAGGTAGTCGTAATAGACTCCATCAGTGGTTTAACCGTTCCTCCAAAACCATGCTCCCAAACGGGCACTCTAGCACCATTGAGCGTCCGGTTATAACTGCAAAAATACTTCTTAATAAATTATATTTAAAAATTGTTATAGCACTGGATAAAATAGTTTCTTTCAGGTTTAACAAGATTTTTCCTTGTTCGATGCTACCAAGCAGTTTATGCCTTTTTGCGTCAGTTGCTTTTTCAGTTCTAGGACAAATTTATCCACAATATGCAAAATCACATCCGTACTTAAGTCAGAAAAAGAAATAATCGCATCAAGACGATTACGAAATTCAGGGCTAAAAACCTGTTCTATTGCTTTTTCGCTATCACCAATGTTAAAATTTTTATGCCCAAAGCCAACAAAACTTTTGCTGCGTTCAACTGCTCCTGCATTGGTTGTCATAATTAAAATTATATTGGAAAAGTTAACTTTACGTCCGTAAGTGTCTGTAACACAACCATAATCCATAATTTGTAGCAATATATTATAGATATCGCTATGGGCCTTTTCAATTTCATCAAGCAGCACAACACTATATTGATTGTTAGATACAGACTCTGTGAGTAATCCACCCTGATCATAACCTACATATCCAGGAGGAGAACCAATCATCCTTGATATCGTATGAGATTCAATATATTCGGACATATCAAAGCGTATAAGATTCATGCCCATGCTTTCTGCTAATTGTTTTGCTAGCTCGGTTTTACCAACACCAGTTGGCCCTGCAAAAAGATAATTTGCTAAAGGCTTATTGTAATTTCTCAACCCAGATTTAGCAATTTTAATAGAATTAACAAGAGATTCTATTGCCTGCTCTTGGCCAAAAATCACCTTTTCTAGATTAGCTTTTAAAGACTTCACTTTCTGCAAATCATCAGATTCAGATCCGCAAGGCACATTTGTAATTCTAGTAATGGTATTCTTAATATCTCTACTATTTACAATTTTACCCCTGTTTCTTAGCAATTTACAATATGCCCCTGCCTCATCAATAACATCAACCGCTTTATCAGGTAATATTCGCCCAGTAATATACTTATGCGAAAGTTCAGCCGCAGACCTAATGGCATTCTTTGTATAATATACTCCATGATACCCTTCATAGTAGTGCTTTATACCATCTAGTATCTTTATCGTTTCATTAACAGAAGATTCTTTAACGTTAATTTTTTGAAACCTTCTCGCTAGTGCTTTATCTTTTTCAAAACTAGTGCTGTATTCTCTATATGTAGTTGCACCTATACAACGCAGTGTACCTCTTGCAAGCGCAGGTTTGAGTAGGTTACCGGCATCAAGAAAGCTACCACTTGTAGAACCTGCTCCAATGATAGTGTGTATTTCATCAATAAAAAGGATAGCACCTGGTTTTACCTCAATCGCTTTTATTATAGATTTTATTCTCTCTTCAAAATCATCTCTGTAGCGTGTCCCTGCAAGGAGTGATCCTAAATCCAAAGCATAAATTATACTGGACCTGAGCGCACTCGGAACACTGCCTTCAATGATCTTCAATACCAAACCCTCAACTATTGTTGTTTTGCCAACACCTGGGTCTCCAACATATAAAGGGTTGTTTTTTCTACGCCTCAATAATATTTCTATAGTGCGATTTAATTCATAATCACGACCAATAACATAATCTATTTTTTTGCTTCTTGCATAGTCATTTAAATTTTTACAATAACTTTGTAGAATTTCCTCATCTTTTAGTAGCTCACCTTTATTCACTGTAGTAGAAGCGTCATTATTTTTATCAAGTTTTACTTTATGATTGGTGGTGTATTCATCTATATCGTTAGAGTATTTCATATTAGATATATGGTAAATCAAATTGGAATCTTTCGCACTTTGTTTCTGCAATAGATCTTCAACGTATAAATCTTGCTCAGACAAAATTTCTACTAGAACACTTGCTCCATTTATTTCTTTTTTCCCCAAGCTATGAGACCGTATTATTGCTCTGTGTATTATGCATTGAAACATTGAGCTAGGTTTAACTCCACTGATAATCAATGCAGAACTGCTTTGTAAAAACCCTTTTATATTATTATAATCATTAGCCTTAATATTGCATCTTGATAGAATGTTATCCATATTGATGATTTCATCGGCTCTGATATTACATCTTGATAAAACGTAATTTACATCCACGTCTTTAGTTAACACCAGCAATAAATGTTCTACTTTCGCATATTTTAGATTAAAATTAGAAGCAATGAGTAGCGCTCTATTCAAACTTGCCTCTAAGTTTTTGGAAATCATCTCCTATTCTCTTTAAAAGTGGGAACTCATATATAATGAATAGCACACAATTATTAAAAAAATTGAAATCCAGCAGTTCGCTGTAGCCAATTTGAATCCCCACTCTGGATCTACGTCATAGCACCGTGATATCTCAACATAGATTCCGCTAATGAGTAGCGGAATGACGAGTTTTACGCTTATTAAGTTGTAGGTAAATCCTATTTAATATGCTTTTTCTAGTACTCTGCTTTTCTTCTTAAATGCATTGATCTTTTTTCTACCGTACTTAGTCTTTAACGTACTTAGCCTTTTAAAGACCTTTTTGCTATTACGTTTTTTAAATTGCACACTACAATCAAAATTTGGCTCCCCTTCTTTGTCTGCCAATGCAGGCAGTCTTCTCTTATCTTGAGGTGTAACAAAAGATAGCGCATGCCCTTCAGCTCCAGCACGTGCAGTTCTGCCTATACGATGAATATAGTCAGCTTGCGATTGTGGTGCATCATAATTGATAACATGTTGAATGTGGGGAATATCAAGGCCGCGAGAAGCAACATCTGTTGCAACCATGATTTGATTGCGGCCACGACGAAAAGAATTAATGACCCTTTCGCGCTTGTGCTGCCTTAAATCACCATGAATTGCTAAAGCGCTATAGTCATCTTTGTACAATCTGCTAGCTAGCTGATCCGCTCCTTGCTTTGTTTTGACAAAGATAATGATTGATCCTTCGCGCTGACATAGTTGTGTAACAAGCTTTTCATATTTTTCTGATTCTGATGCATAAACAATCTCTTGCTTAATTTTTACAGAAGTTGTAGTCTCACAATCAACAGAAATACGTTCTGGTCGATTAAGGTACTTCTCAGTAAGTTTAACTATATCACTAGGAAGAGTTGCAGAAAACATAAGAGTCTGCCGTATTTTTGGCAGATATTTCATGATCCCTTCAATTTGAATTCCAAAGCCCATATCAAACATACGATCCGTTTCATCAAGCACAAGAACGCTAACATTGCGAGTAATCAAAGTTTTACGCTCAATATGGTCTATAATACGACCAGGAGTACCTATTACAATTTGTGGTTTTTTCTGAAGCTGATTTAGCTGCCTAAAAATAGGCTCACCACCAATCAATAAAGCGACCCTTAGTGCAGAATTTTGAAATAAGAGTTTTCTTATCTCATTTGTGACCTGATGCGCAAGCTCCCTGGTTGGCACGATGACTAAAGCTGAACCAGTGTTAGGCTCATTCAGCAACTTAGCAACCAACGGAATAGCAAATGCCAAAGTTTTTCCAGTTCCCGTTTGAGCAGATCCGAGAATATCTTTACCTTGTAGCGCTAAGGGAATCGCTTGTATTTGAATCGGAGTTGGGACGAAAAGATTATTTTTATCCAGAGCTTGTGTAAGCAAAGCTGGGAGACCCATCTCATGAAAATCATTCACAATACGTTAATCCTATTAAAAGACTTCATAATAGATTAATCTTCCAATCTTAAATTTATTGCAGATTTTTTATCTTCTCCGTTTCTACCGCGCTCCTCTTTAACCTCATAACTCACCCTTTCTCCTTTTATCCCCTTCTCTTTATTCTCTCCTTTAAGTGTCTCAGGCCTTATTCCTGAACGTTCCAACGTGCTAATATGTACAAAAACGTCACCCCCTTTACCTTCTGGCTTGATGAAACCATAGCCTTTTTCGGCATTAAACCATTTTACATTACCAAATTCCATTTAAACAACTCCTAAATTATTAACTAACATTACTAATGTGATGAAAAACTTTGAAATTACGATTGAGAATGCTTTAAGCTTAGCTATTGAAACTAAACCTTTATACTCCATAGTCTATTCTTAACATTACATGACAATAATACACAATTGTTGTACTTAATGCAAATAAATTTTTTAATCATTAAGCGAACCTGCAACCGTCATTTCGCTAACTTTAATCGTTGATGAATTAAATTGCCCACAAAAAGTTAGATCATCTGCAACGACTAAATTGCTAAACATATCCTTCAAATTGCTAGCAATGGTAATCTCATGTATTGGATACGTTATTTTTCCATTTTCTATAAAAAATCCGGAAGCGCCTTGGCTGTAATCGCCATTGATTAAATTAACACCAAAACCAAATAAATCAGTTACATATATTCCCTCTTTCACTTCCTGAATTAATTCTTCAAACGATACATTACCATTCTCAATGTAGAGGTTACTAGCTGCAGGAATAACTGCAGCATTACTTGCACGAGTTGCACTTCCGGTTGTTTCTGAGTCTAATTTTCTAGCCGAGTATAAGTCTAAAATCCAATTTTGTAATATTCCGTTTTTTACAAATATATTTTTCTTGCTAGTTATCCCTTCTCCATCAAATGGTCTCGATGCTATGCCTCTTGGCAACAATGGATCATCGATAATATTAATTCTATCATTGAAAATCTGAGCGTTTAAACTACCCCTCAAGAAAGAACTGTTGTTTATAATACTGCTTCCATTTATAGCAGAAGCAAAACTTTTTACTAGCCCTTTTGCTGCTCTTTTTTCAAAAATAACTGGAAATTTACCAGTTTTCATTGTACGTGAATTCAATTGATCAACTGCTCTTTTTGCTGCTTCTTTTCCCATTAACTCTGGCAACTTTAAATCACTAAAATTACATGCTATATCATAATCGTAACCAAACTTCATTTCACTTTCTCTTCCAGCAACAACAGAGACCTGATTAGCAAAAGTTGATTTACTAAACGAGCCAATAAAACCAGAAACAGTCGATAATACTGTATTCACTAAAGCGTATGAAGAAGAAGCTCCTTCAGAATTAGTGATACTCTTATGTGCAAGGGCTGAATTTTCTGCAGCTTCAGCAATTTCTTTTAGGTTATCAACGGTTACAACATTATTATCTGAGATACTTAAATCTGCAGAAGAGATATAATTACTACCACTTACAGCAAAATTGATACAAGGATCTTCTGGCGCATTCTTTGCCATTTCTACCACTTGGCTTACCGTATCACTAAGATTATTCAAATCGTTTGTAGAAATATACGCAGCTTTGTTCTTACCTGCTATAGCTCTGATTCCTACAGTGCAATTTTTAGATTGTGATATTTGCTCAATTTTTGATAGACGCTGAGAAACTGAAGTCTTATTAGTTTCATATATTGTAACTTCCGCATCTTGATTCTGCTTTTTTATTAATTTAGTGATATCTGCTGCAATATTTAATATATTCATTTTCTATTCCTTAGATTTCTATAAAGACTCTGCACCACCTATAACTTCAATTAAATCAGTTGTAATTGCTGCTTGACGAGAACGATTATAAAGCAATGCTAGTTTGTTCAGCATCTCTTTAGTGTTTCTGTTTGCTGATTCCATAGCAACCATCCTAGCACTATTCTCACTTGTTGCACTTTCAAGCAAAGCAGAGTAAAGAGCAATTACAACGTAATCTTGAACCAAAGATTTTAAAATAAATTCAATATTTTGTGGTTCATACTCATAGCTGTAATCTGTTGTTGGACCAGCCAGAGAGTTGTCAATCAAGGATGAGTCTTCACTCCATGGTTTTATTGTTTCCAACATTGGCTTTTGCGTGAAGGTATTATAGAATTTACTATAAAAAACTTTAACTTTATCGTATTTACTTAAATCTATACCATCAAGCAAAGCTTCTACGTACTTTAACGTGATCCCCTTACTATTTTCAATTTTTAAGATACTTTTAGAGTCAAATCTATTTTTACCTACATCAAAAGCTTTTTTACCAAGAAATACAATATCTACTTTTTTGCCATTTGCGATTGACTTATTTACACGCTCTTGACTAAATTTGACAATAGAAGAGTTAAAGTTGCCGCACAAGCCACGATCAGACGCAACAATGAATACTAGATAAGAACCGTCATTACTGATATTTAGAATTTTTGCCAATAATTTTTGATCAATTGATAGCATTAATGAAGAAATAATGCTATGCAGCTTAGATATATATAATTTTGAATTTGATAATTTCTTTTGGCTTTGTAATAACTTTGCTGCAGAAACCATTTGCATTATTTTCGTGGTTTTCTGTACAGATCTAATATTCTTAATTCTTAAGGATAATTCCTTTAAGCTCTTCATTTTGTATACAACCCTGATTTATTAAAATATATAATTGTTAGTGTCTAAAAGCAAGTTTTTTTGACATTAGAACCAAGTCTAACTAAAAAACTTGCAGGTTTATTATTTTGAAATAAGGGTTATATTAAGAGATCTACTCCAAAAATTGTTCAATAGAGGTCTTTGATGGTAATTTCCCATATATTATTATCATCACACTTTGTGGAACCTTATAGTATATAACAAACGCAATTAAAACTATTGCAATTTGAACATTTATGATCCCATTGCTTTAGTTCTCTGTTACAATTTTTACACTTCCAGCCCGGATCAGGCAAAGCTTCTGAGCCCATCTTGTTTAGCCAATAAACTACCTTGTCGTGTTCTTGCAATGTAATCTTGAGTTGTATTACAATAAAGTAGATTGACATGTAATTAGCTTTTTTCATAGCAGTGTCTAAATATTGACTTGCAAGATCATATTTACCTGAACTCACTGAGGACAAAGCAAGTAAACAGTAACTAAAATAATAATCAGGGCGTAAGTTGTATAGTCTTTCAGCACCTTTACTATTTAAATTGATGTAGATTTTAGCTGACTGAGGAGTAGGATTTACTGCATATTCTGCCTCTAGCACTGCAGAAGCTTTTCTGATTTTTCCAAGTTTAATATATAATTCTACCTTTAAATAATTGATGGGCCGAAAAGTTGCATAATAACTTTGTGCTCTGAATAAAGACTTTATAGCTCCTTTAAAATCCCCTTTACTTTCATATTGTTTTGCCAAAGCACAATAAAAAACTGCAAACATTTCTTTATGGTCAAAGGGAAGAAAAATATTGAACTTAACTGCTTCCTTTAACCTCAAAATTGCATTAATCCAATCTTCTTTCAATATGCAATGCTCTATTTGAAAGGGAATAGATAGCATTTTGTCATTAATTGAACTAGAGCAATATTCTATAAATTTTTGAAAGACTACTCTTTCTTGTTTGAGGTAAACGATCAGCTTATTGGCCAGAAGTAGAGCTAAGTTACGATTTTTACTTGCAATATTTGTTAAACCGTTACTGAAAAAGCTGTAATTTCCCGTCTTACCTGAGTTAAAGAGCTTTATTAAAGATAACCTATTGCTTTTTTCATTTAAACTTTTAACTACCTTTTGAGCGTTCTCTATATTGTCTAAGTCTATGCTAAAGAAAGCTTCAAAGAGAAGCAATTCTTCCCTATCCCTTCTTCTATTTTTTATATTGACAAATGTTGATGAAATGGAAGAAAAAAAGCGTGCAAGTGTAATTAATAAAAATAATAAAATTACACAAGTAAAAATAATGAAATATAGATCAATACTTATAGTGTAATTGCCTAATTCTAATTTTATTACTTCACCACTTACCTTGACCCATATGCCAAATAAAAACGAAAGAGCGAAAATTATAAAATAAATCATGAGATATATTGTAATAAGTGATGATATATTGTTGAAATATTCTTAGAAGCTACAATAAAACCATTCAATTTATTCAGCCATGGCTTGAATTCTGAATGCGTTAAATTGCTTACTGTAACAGTTATATTTTGCCAATCATTATCGTTTATTGACTCCTCAATTTCTGCGAATTTTGCCCTTAATGGGTCATTTTTATCTTGTATTCTAATCCAGTTTGAAATGATTTTTTTAGACAATGTACTTTTATTGTAGTTAATAACAGCAATGGTCTTCTCAAAAGATAACTTCAACTCACGTAAAGTATCTACCTCTTTCAAACTTTCCAATTCACTTACTGCATTTTCTATCTCTGGATCATCAAGCTCTGATATCAAAGGCTTTATTGAATTTATGTGATTATCAAATTTTGCTTCTCGCAATAACGAATTCTTCATTTTAACTACAAGTAGCAGCAATCTTGCGAGGTTCTTATGCCTTGAGCTACCATCACCTTGCTCACATTGAGTGTGCAGACCTCTCTTTAGGTCAAATATCTTTTTTTCTACCCTGGATTGATTAACTTCAAATGACATTCTGAATTCATCTATTTTTTCCGTTAAAACATTTATATTGTTTTCGCTTTCTTGCTGAATTATTTTTAAAAAGATTATGTTATTTATTGTGACGTAACCGGTAAATAACAATACAATTAAGAACCAACCTATGTACTTTTGCTGAGTATCATTCATAACGTAGTATCTCCGCAGGATCTTGTGCAGCTGCCTGCAATGCAGGAGCAATTGTCGCTAAAAATGATAAGAGTAACGCAAGTGCAGAAATACTTACTACATCTTGAGGGACTAATATCACCGGTAAACTTGAAAAAAAGTATATCATAGGATCAAACAGCTTGACGTTAGTAATGTTTTCTAAAAACACTCTAATACTTTCGATATTGAGAGAAAAAACGACACCTATAATACAGCCAAGACAAGTTCCCGTAAAACCGATTAATAGACCACAAGCGCAAAATATGCGCATAATGCTTCCACTTGTTGCACCAAATGTACGCATAATTGCAATCGCGGATTTCTTTTCTTGCACTATCATCATTAAATTTGAGATAATATTAAATGCTGCTACAACTATAATCAAAGTAAGAATTAAAAACATCACATTTCTTTCAGTTTTTAAAGCACTAAAATAATGGCTTTGCTGTGATTGCCAACTTTCAGCTTTCATTCCTATTTCTTTTTCTATAGCATCTGCCAGCTTACCAGCTCTAGTAACGTCGTCTACAAGTACTTCTATATTTTTTATGCTATTTTCATAATTAAAAAAGGCTTGTGCTGATTTTAGAGGCATATATATCAAGGTATTATCATACTCAAACATACCCATATCAAATATTGCTATAACTTTATATTTTTTCATTCGCGGCATTTCACCAAGTAATGCATCAAATTCTTCAGATGATATAAACGTAATTTTGTCGCCATAGTCAACGTTCAAAGCTTCTGCCAATCGTGCTCCTATTATTATCCCTTCATCAAAATTTTTTACATCACCTATAATTACATTATTTGTAATGGTAGTACTATCAAGCAAATCTTTAGTTGACACACCTCGCACTACGCTACCTGCAATTTTACCATTTGCTACAATAATAACTTGATCATTGGTCATAGGAGTAGCTTTTAATATACCAGGAATTTTCTCAATAGATTTCGAAACTGTGCAGTAATCTGAATTTATGTTCCTATAAAAATAAACATTAATATGGCCATCAATGCCAAGTATTGAGTCAAGCAACTTTGCTCTGAATCCGTTCATCACAGACATCACCACTATTAGTGTTGCAACTCCAAGGGCAATGCCGATAATAGAGAACAAAGTCATTATAGAGCAAAATCTGGCATTTTTCGCTCGCAAATAGCAAGCAGCCATAGTAATTTCAAAGACAATGGACATTACAAAACATTTTGAGGTTAAACATTATATTCTTGAAACTTCGTATAATTGTAGACTTTTCTTTATTTGAAAACTAGATATTTTTACTCCTTTAAATTTAGCAGACTTATAGAGTATCTTTAACATTAGAATTTCAAAATCTTCCATATACATCATCCAATCTCACTATATCATTATCAGATAAATGCTCTTCTAAGAAACTTCCTTAACTAGCTCCTCTTGTTGCACTAAAGTATAGCCAAATTCTCGTGCCTTTTTGATCAAATTTTTTACAGCTCTCTCCTTATATCGTGTTTCATAGTATTCCATTCCTTTTTCTACATATTCTTGTCCGTATTTGAGCATACTATAAAATATGCATGCTATTTTTCTTGCAGTAGCTGTTATTGCTTTTGGTGCTCCTAATCGTTTTTTTAATCTCCTGTAGTATGCACCCAATGAACTTTTACTATTTCCTACAGAATTAGCAGCCATTCGAAATGCATTCGCAGCACGATTAATGACTTTACGCGTTCTTGTGCTAAACACTTTTTCTCCTGTAATTTTATTGGCAGGGCTGAGTCCTAACCACGATGAAAAGTGTTTTTCTGTTGACCATTTATTATGGTTTATACCAGTTTCTGAAATTATAGTCTGTATACTTAGTATATCAAGCCCTGGAACTTTAGTAAAATCCATACCAGTTATTCGGTGCAGTTCCTCGTGCAAAGCAAAGTCAGGCTTACTTTTTCTGTGCTTATTCTTTTCCTTACTCAACTGTTTACTTTCGTTAGATTTTGTTTCAAACGTTTTGTAATAGACCTCAATATTTCTATCACATTCTGCTATTTTTTCTTGATAAATATTATATAGTTCAAATTCTTGCTTTAGCGTGAATACATGTTCCTCTCTATAATCGCCAGCTAACGCTTTTGCTATAGTAGACTGATCATTTTTTATTCGTGCATCCCTGAATTGAGCCAATTTCCCAGAATCTCTTTCGCCTTTAATTATAGCCTTGATAATTTTCATACCAGTTACTCCTGTTATATCTCTTATAACTCTATGCAGTTGTATATTCATTTGAATTAATGCCTTCTGCATACGCAGAACATGTGTAGATGCACTTTCAGTGAGGTTCTTACGTTGTCGCACGTAACTACGCAATACACATATCTGGCTATCTGGCCTAAATGACCCTTGGAGTAATCCATAACTATGTAGTTGTTGTAACCACTGACAGTCCTGAACATCTGACTTTCTCCCAGGTACATTTTTTACATGTCGCGCATTTACCAACTTAACTTCAAAACCGTAAGATTCCAGTATTTGAAACAAAGGAATCCAATATACACCAGTTGATTCCATCGCTACGGTTGTAACTTTACACTTTTTTAACCACCTTGCTAAATTATGAAGGTCTTCAGTGAAGCAGCCAAATTTTTGAACACGTTGCTCATCTCTTCTCTCGGGTATACATACATAATGTACAGCCGAACCAACATCTATCCCTGCTGCATCAGGATTCATTACCTCTAATTTACTTTTTGTCATTGTAATTGACCTCCTATAACTTATAATGAAGAAGTATTTAAGCTTGGGACGGTTAGATTATACAATCTTCTAATCGAGGTAGTCGTAATAGACTCCATCAGTGGTTTAACCGTTCCTCCAAAACCATGCTCCCAAACGGGCACTCTAGCACCATTGAGCGTCCGGTTATAACTGCAAAAATACTTCTTAATAAATTATATTTAAAAATTGTTATAGCACTGGATAAAATAGTTTCTTTCAGGTTTAACAAGATTTTTCCTTGTT
>NZ_JAPQLL010000057.1:0-22415 GCF_028981865.1 Wolbachia endosymbiont of Drosophila nikananu
CTTGTTGCACTAAAGTATAGCCAAATTCTCGTGCCTTTTTGATCAAATTTTTTACAGCTCTCTCCTTATATCGTGTTTCATAGTATTCCATTCCTTTTTCTACATATTCTTGTCCGTATTTGAGCATACTATAAAATATGCATGCTATTTTTCTTGCAGTAGCTGTTATTGCTTTTGGTGCTCCTAATCGTTTTTTTAATCTCCTGTAGTATGCACCCAATGAACTTTTACTATTTCCTACAGAATTAGCAGCCATTCGAAATGCATTCGCAGCACGATTAATGACTTTACGCGTTCTTGTGCTAAACACTTTTTCTCCTGTAATTTTATTGGCAGGGCTGAGTCCTAACCACGATGAAAAGTGTTTTTCTGTTGACCATTTATTATGGTTTATACCAGTTTCTGAAATTATAGTCTGTATACTTAGTATATCAAGCCCTGGAACTTTAGTAAAATCCATACCAGTTATTCGGTGCAGTTCCTCGTGCAAAGCAAAGTCAGGCTTACTTTTTCTGTGCTTATTCTTTTCCTTACTCAACTGTTTACTTTCGTTAGATTTTGTTTCAAACGTTTTGTAATAGACCTCAATATTTCTATCACATTCTGCTATTTTTTCTTGATAAATATTATATAGTTCAAATTCTTGCTTTAGCGTGAATACATGTTCCTCTCTATAATCGCCAGCTAACGCTTTTGCTATAGTAGACTGATCATTTTTTATTCGTGCATCCCTGAATTGAGCCAATTTCCCAGAATCTCTTTCGCCTTTAATTATAGCCTTGATAATTTTCATACCAGTTACTCCTGTTATATCTCTTATAACTCTATGCAGTTGTATATTCATTTGAATTAATGCCTTCTGCATACGCAGAACATGTGTAGATGCACTTTCAGTGAGGTTCTTACGTTGTCGCACGTAACTACGCAATACACATATCTGGCTATCTGGCCTAAATGACCCTTGGAGTAATCCATAACTATGTAGTTGTTGTAACCACTGACAGTCCTGAACATCTGACTTTCTCCCAGGTACATTTTTTACATGTCGCGCATTTACCAACTTAACTTCAAAACCGTAAGATTCCAGTATTTGAAACAAAGGAATCCAATATACACCAGTTGATTCCATCGCTACGGTTGTAACTTTACACTTTTTTAACCACCTTGCTAAATTATGAAGGTCTTCAGTGAAGCAGCCAAATTTTTGAACACGTTGCTCATCTCTTCTCTCGGGTATACATACATAATGTACAGCCGAACCAACATCTATCCCTGCTGCATCAGGATTCATTACCTCTAATTTACTTTTTGTCATTGTAATTGACCTCCTATAACTTATAATGAAGAAGTATTTAAGCTTGGGACGGTTAGATTATACAATCTTCTAATCGAGGTAGTCGTAATAGACTCCATCAGTGGTTTAACCGTTCCTCCAAAACCATGCTCCCAAACGGGCACTCTAGCACCATTGAGCGTCCGGTTATAACTGCAAAAATACTTCTTAATAAATTATATTTAAAAATTGTTATAGCACTGGATAAAATAGTTTCTTTCAGGTTTAACAAGATTTTTCCTTGTTCGATGCTCCCAAGAAAAGCCACCGTTACTTTCTGACTTTTTACCAAAATGTCCATAATATGCTGTACGTTTATATATAGGACGATTAAGCGATAAATGTCTGATTATGCCCTTAGTTGATAAATCTATGCTACCTTCAATAAATTTTTTAATCCTCTTTTCATCTACTGTATTTGTACCAAATGTATCGATGTAGAATGAAGTAGGTTGTGATATACCAATTGCATAAGAGAGCTGTACAAGGCAACGTTTGGCCAAGCCGGCAAAAACAATGTTTTTAGCAAGGTATCTTGCCATATAAGCTGCAGATCTATCAACTTTGGTTGCATCTTTTCCGGAAAATGCCCCTCCACCGTGTGGAATATAACCTCCATAGGTATCAACCATAATTTTTCGTCCTGTTAATCCACAATCACTAACCGGTCCACCAATAACAAATCTACCAGTTGGATTGACTAAGAGATTTTTCTCAGGACATATCCACCCTTTAGGTAAAGATGAAACTATGTAAGGATAAATTATTTCTTTTACTTTTGATTGATCCAAATCCTCAGGGTGCTGTATTGAGACAATAATACTTTCAGCACGTACCGGGAGGTTATTCTCATATGCCAAAGTGATTTGTGATTTTGCATCCGGACCAAGCTTTGCTTCTTTAACTGCGCTCATGATATTTTTCAGAATCGAGTGTGCATAAAAAATGGGTGCTGGCATAAGGTTTTCTGTCTCTGTTGTTGCATAGCCATACATTATGCCCTGATCCCCAGCACCTTGATCCAACCCTATTGCAATGTCATTTGATTGCTCATGCAGCAGTATATTTACCTTCACTTTTCTCCAGTGGAAACCATCATGCTCATAACCAATATCTTTTATTGTATTCCGTACAATACTTTCAATCCTGCTATTTTTGATGTTAGGTCCGAATACTTCCCCAGCTATAATAACGTTATCTTTGGTGACTAAAGTCTCTATTGCAGCTCGCGCAAAAGGATCAGTGAAAAGGTATTCATCAAGTATTGCATCTGAAATTTGATCTGCTACTTTATCTGGATGACCAGCCGCCACTGACTCACTGGTTACTAAATTTTTATATAAACTCATGCTTTAGGTTTCTGCTTATACAATACCAAAACCACTATAAAAAACACAGTTAGTAATTACTAAATGGTGGGTCTGGGAAGAGTTGAACCTCCGACCTCACGCTTATCAGGCGTGCGCTCTAACCACCTGAGCTACAGACCCCTGATTTATTCAAGCTGAAGCTTTCATATTATCTGTGGGCAAGATATCAATAAAAGTCTTTTTATTTGCTGACCTTCTAAAGCTGACCCAGCCTTCTACTTTGGCAAAAATCGTATGATCTTTACCTATACCAACATTCTTCCCAGGATGGAATTTTGTGCCTCTTTGGCGCACAATTATGTTACCAGGAATAACCTTCCCATTCTTCTTTATTCCTAATCTACGACCTGCTGAATCTCTACCATTACAGGAACTACCACCTGATTTTTTAGTTGCCATATCTTACCTCTTACTTTTGAAGATTAATTTCATTGATACGAAGAACAGTTATATACTGCCTATGACCAGTCTTTCTACGGTAATTTTTTCTTCTTTTCTTCTTAAAGATTATAATTTTTTCTCCTCTACACTGCTCCAATACTTCAGCTTTAACAGTAGCATTAGATGAATAAGATAAGCCATTATTTGAAATACAAATCACCTTATTGATTTCTACCTCTTTTTTTTCTTCAACTTCTAACTTCTCTACTTTTATTATACTGCCTTCTTTTACTAAATATTGCTTTCCACCAGTCTCAATTACTGCAAACATATAAATATAAATTATTGTTATTAACTTTAATCGTAAACGATGTCATATATGCTGTCAATATAAATAAAAAGCATGACTTAACGTTCTTTTTGAGCTATCTAAACACTTCTATTTTTCTTCACCCTTTATCTACTTTTTCTCAGACAGTAGACTTCTTGCATAACCTAAGCAGAAAAAAGGCAAATAGTTATTATAGCTCTAAGTTTACCGACACCGTCATGCAAGTAGCCCCTTCTCCTGTCATCCTAGTAGCTTGACACTGGGATCTAGAAAAAAGGATGATGTCATTCCAGTCTGGAATCCAGGAAAAAGAATGGTGTCATGAAAGTAGCTGACACTGGAATCCAGCCTTTTCATCCAAGACGGCAGCGCCTCCTTCTTCTGTCATCCCAGTGTCAAGCACTGGGATGACACCCTACTTAACCGTCATACCCCGATTCATTCGCGGTATCTCGGCCGCTAACAAGCAGCGGGATGACGGTTGTCGATAAACATTTAAGAAATTTACCAAATGAAAAAAAAGGCAAAAGAAACCCCGCGGTGCTGGCTTTGACCCTCTAATATACTATAATAAGGGGGCTGGCGAAGTTTGTAAAGCAATTTTTTTTGTTTCTATTGAATGACAGTTGTGGCCTGGGAGGTAATGCAAGAAGTCTAATATAATTACAGCGAATTACTTTATTCTCTTAATCACCTGCTTTTCTCTTGCTATTGCAAGGCTTTTTTCTGGTACATCTTCCACTATAACACTACCTGCAGCAATTACAGAGTCATCATGAACATTAAGCGGTGCAATGAGTGAGCTATTGGCACCAATAAAGCAATTGCTTCCTATGTTCGTTTTATGTTTCTTTTTCCCATCATAATTACAAACAATAGTACCTGCTCCTATATTGCTCCTCTGCCCTACTTTAGCATTTCCTATATAACTTAAGTGTTTTATTCTAGTATTTTTACCAACTTCACTTGTTTTCACTTCCACAAAATTTCCTATTTTTGCCTTATTACCAATGGTTGTGTTTCCGCGTATTCTGGTAAATGGACCGACCTCAACATTACTTTTAATTAAGCAGTTTTCTAAATGCGAAAATGGCAGTATTTTCGCACCAGACTCTATTTTCACTCCAGTACCGAAAAAAACATATGGGTAAATAACTGAATCTCTGGCAATTTGCGTATCAAGAGAAAAGAAAACAGTCTCTGGAGCAACAAGCGTTACTCCAGAGTTGGTAAAAAATTTTCTTTTGTTTTCTTGAAAGTAAAATTCAGCTTTTATAAGGTCATTTCTGTTATTTATTCCCGTTGCCTCTTCTCCACCGGTAATAACGTAACCGACATTTAAATTACTCTTCACTGCAATGGAAACTATATCGGTCAAATAATATTCATGAGTTGAGCTATTGCACTCTATTTTCTCCACCAATTCACGTAAATTCTTTGCACATGCAACCATTATTCCAGCATTTGCAAGAAACTCTTCATGATTATTTTTATCACTCTTTGCTTCTACGATTTCTCTTAAGGAACCATTCTCAATAATTAACCTACCGTATTCTTTATTGCTTGTCCTAAAACCTAGGCAAACTAGAGCCTTGCCTTCTAAGCAACTAACCATTTTAGTTATTGTGCTGCTTTTTATGAGTGGGGTATCTCCATATTGCACAATAATTATGCTCGAATCTGGCAATTCTTTCAGGTTTCTCATCGCAGTTTTGACTGCATCTCCCGTGCCAAGTGTTAATTCTTGTGTAATTAACTGTATATCCTTAAAGCACTTTAATCTTTCAATTAAAGGCAGATCAACTACAACAGCAATATTTTCAGGATTTAACTGTTTTGCATTGTAAATGACATGTTGAAACATGGAAAAACCGCCTATTTTGTGTAGGACCTTAGGCAAATCTGAATTCATCCGCCTGCCATGCCCTGCAGCAAGTATAATGAACGTATGAGTTTTACTTATCACTTATCTTAAAGATGAAAAATGGAGACCGTAATGATCAAGCCAGCTGATTTTGTTGTCATAGAAGCTCCTTAAGTCGCCAATTTGATATTTTAGCATTGCAAGCCTTTCTATACCAATGCCAAATGCAAAACCGCTGTATTTAGTGTAATGTATTCCAACATTTTGGAATACATTTGGGTGCACCATACCGCATCCCAGTATTTCTATCCATTTACTACCTTTATAACTTATGTCCACTTCTGCAGAAGGCTCGGTAAAAGGGAAAAAACTATTACGAAAACGTATCTTCAGCCCTTTATCTCCAAAAAACTTATTAAGGAGGTGATGAATAGTAAATTTTAACTGGCCCATATTGACATTCTCATTAACATATAACCCCTCTATTTGATGGAACATAGGGGTGTGAGTTGCATCAAAATCGTTTCTATACACTCTACCAGGGGCTACGATTTTAATCGGAAAAGTTTTTGCCTTTTCCATAATTCTAATCTGCACAGATGAGGTATGAGTGCGCAGCACCATTCTTTTACCGTCTATTTTATTCTTTAAGTAGAAGGTATCTTGCTCCTCCCGCGCAGGGTGGTGACTTGGAGTATTCAGTGCATCAAATACATGAAACTCATCTTCAATGTCAGAGCCATCAACTGCTTTAAAACCCATATGTGCAAAAATAAGCTTTACTTCATTTATAACCTTACTGAGTGGATGGACCTTGCCCATTTTTTCTGGTCTAACGGGCAACGTGATATCAACCGCCTCATTCTGCAATTTAAAGTTAACTTCTTCGGCTTTTAGTGTATTTTCCTTATTTATTATAAGCTGATCTAGCTTATTACGTAAAACGTTGATAACTTCGCCTAAATTGCGCTTTTTTCCTGCGTCTTCTATCTCTTTTAAGTTGTCAAAATAAGCTTTAATTACACCCTTTTTTCCCAAATATGATAGCCTGACTTTTTCTAAATCTTGTAAAGAAGAAGCATTCTCAATTTCAGAAACCGCTTTATCTTCAAGTGAAGGTATTTCATTCAGTAGCTCTTTATTCATCTTAGAAACGCTGGCTTAAACTTTAATTATAGTAAAATCTTGAATAGCATCAACAATCTAAAAACTGTCCCATTTTAATTATTGATTTATTGACCAATTAATTTTTTTTATTTACCTTTGCGTTGATGAATTTGCTGTATCAACCATGCACAACAGTGACACTGAAACTTATAATAAGTACAAAATAGAGGATTTACCTAAGTTCTTTAAGGAAAGATCCAAAAACATAAGTAAAGCATTTTCTAGCAAAATAATTAAGATCAGTACCATTCGCTCGAGAAGTATTGAAAGTAATATACAAGAATTTTCATTTGAGCTAACAGCAACAGGTAAAGACACCTTTAATACAAGACCATTTCAAATAAAATCTTTAATTGATTTTTTTAAAATCTGCTTTTCTCGGGAAAAAAATTTTACAGTCAACATAAAAGTACCAAAAGAAAGCGGTGAACTAGACAACAAGACTAATAACTACAAAACTGTAGAAGAATTCATAAGTAATGCTCCGCCTCAAATCCTTCTGCAAGGAATAACAATCATACTACAAACAAATGTTAAAGACATTAACTTAGATAATTTGCACCAAATAGGGTCATTTTTAAATGAAAAGCTAAAACATGCAGAAAAAACTGAAAATGAGGAACAGAGTCAAGTTACACTACAAGTAAAAGAAGCAGAAAATAAAGACAGACAAGAACAGAGTGAAACTAAGCAAAAAAACGCACAAAATAGACAAATTGTACCATTTACAGGCTCATTTGGCTTTAACGTAGCAAGCAAAGTAAATTATAAAGCTCCAGTGGTTACTGCTGCAATAAAAGCTAATATACCAAAATATAGAATCTTCCTTCCCTTATCCAAATTTTTTAATGATGTAATATGGACCCCAGTGTCAGCTACTTGGATGACAAGTAGTATAAGAAATCCAATACCTCAAGAAGCAGAACAGAATGTAGGTAAAACTACTTCGCACACAGAGTATTTTAAGGCTAACAGAAAAAAGAAGTCGAAAAAGCAGACCAAAGAACTATCAGAGAAAGAAAAACAATTAGCCATAAAACAAGCACAAAATGATGCTAGAGTAGCTATGTTAGATAACCAAATTGAGCGCAGGGGAAAAAAACTCGATGAAATATTTATTGAAGTGATGAATGGATACAAAAATCAAGATCCAGAAACATTTCGCAATGTTTTTAACTCAATATTCAATATTGTTTATTTTCAAGATAAACAATTACATGAAATATTAGAGTCAGGTGAGATATCAGAAGTATTAGAAATACCACAATCAGCTGGCAAGTCTTCTTTTCCAAAAGAGTATTTACATAAGCAAGTATATAAAAAAAAGAGCAATTAGTTTCAGGTGTTTATATACAACAACCTCCTACGCAACATGAAAATACTCCTCATAAATCTACAAACCCTTTACCAATAAATAAATCTAAAGATCCTTCACCAGCAACAAATGAAGCTAAAACTCTACCACCTACTAACATTACACTCAAATCACCGTTAAAAACTTTATTTTCCTCAAAAAAGGCTTATTTTTGTCTATTTATAATAGTAGCATCTGCATCAACACTTTGCTTATGGCATTTTCCATTAGGAAAAGTGTCAATGTTAAAAGGATTAGTGCCACCAGAAAAAAGAGAAAATATTGGGTTAGCATTGAACATAGGGTTACCAACATTGATTACATTATGTGTTTTGAGTTTAGCTTACTTTATATATTCTGAATATTCTATAGAATCTGTTAAGCAAGTAAGTAAAAACGATCCCCTTTCTCGCGCCTATAGCTAGTGCAGGCTCAGTTTTCCTACGTCATATCGCCGCGGATAGATCCCGCTAACAAGCCGGGATGACAGCAGTCCTACGTCATACCGTCACGGTATTTCACATAGATCCCACTAATAAGAGGCGGAATGACGAATTTGTCGTTTTTTAAATCGTCGGTAAACCAGAATTACTTTAGCTATAACAAAATAGAAGTAAGTTGTTGTAAAAAATTTTTCATGGTAAAATTATTTATTTTCACCACATGTTTAAAGGAATTATCACGGATATCGGGACTATAGCTGATACTATCACTCACTCCAACTCTGATCAAATTTTCCATATCAAAACACAAAATTTACCCTCTATAAACAAAGGAAATTCAATAGCTTGCTCTGGTGTGTGTTTAACTGTTGTTGATATAATGAGCGACATATTTACAGTCCAAACGTCTCAAGAAACTATGAAGGTTTCTAACTTAAATACGTGGAAAATAGGCAAAAAAATAAATCTCGAACAAGCAATGAGATTAAGTGATAAGATCGATGGCCACCTAGTTCAGGGTCATGTTGATGGGATAGTAAAAATTTTAACAATTGAACGAAATTTAGATTCTCATGAAATCAAACTATCGTGCCCACAAGAATTAATTAAATTTGTTGCAAAAAAAGGCTCTGTTACACTAAATGGGGTTTCCCTCACAGTGAATTCAGTTATTAATCAGGAATTTATAGTAAATATAATTCCCTATACATGGGAAAATACAACTTTTCAGTACAACAAAATAAATGATTATCTGAATTTAGAAATTGACATGATCGCTAGGTATTTAGATCAATTGATGCAGCATAAATACAATTAATTTTACAACCTTATTATTTACAACTATTATATCTTGAAAACCATATAGATATAAAATATGCTTTTCGATAGCCTAATTATCTTCATTGTTGTTCTATGCGTAATAATCTCGGTAACTAGAGGTTTTATAAAAGAGCTATGCGCACTAATGTTTCTATTTTTATCAATTTTTCTGACAGCTAATCACTATGATTTTTTCACTCCGAATTATAGTAAATATTTTGATTCTAAAGTTATACTAAACATACTTTCTACGATCTCTGTATTTATTATACTTAATCTTATATTCATGATAATAAACAACTGGCTAATGTACATATTATCACCCATAAGGTTGGGGTTTATCGATAGAGTTACTGGAATCTTTCTCGGAGTGCTTAAAGGAATATTGCTCTCTTATGTATTATTTTTTGCTGTGCACTTATATTGCTATACAGTATATGACAAAAAAGAATATGGCAAAAAAGAGGAACATTCTGAAATAAAAGCAGAAGACATATTGCCTAATTGGATAATAAATTCACACTCTTATCAGGCTTTATTTGTGACAGCAGAAGAAGTAATTGACATGTATGTGCCAGAGTTGTTGATACTAAAAATAAAAGAGATCGGTGGAGAAATGGTTGATCAAGAAAAACCCAAAAACAATAAAAAAGAAGAGTAAATATTTATTTATAAATATGTTCATTGGGAGTATTCAAAAAGCCATATGTGTCAGGTTAAGAGCACTCCTCTCTTATAATTCACGTGTTTAAGAATGACTTCTGCTAAACCTTTACTAATTCCATGTACGTTTTGAATTTCAGCCAGAGAAGCTTTGCTTATATTTTTCACTGAACCAAAATAAGACATCAACGCCTTTTTCCTTTTGTTGCCAATGCCGGGTATTTTGCTTAATTGTGAAACTATAAACTGTTTATCGCGTTTTTTTCTATGTGAAGTTATCACAAAGCGGTGAGCTTCATTACGCAGCAATTGTAAGTAAAGCATGACTTTGCTGTCATTTGCCAGACTGAATTCTTCCCTGCCCAGCATATAAAATCTTTCATTTCCTGCGTTACGATCAGGACCTTTTGCCATACAAGCAAAAGGAACGTTTATATTCAATGCTTCCAGTACATTCTGTACTATGAAAACATGCCCAGGCCCACCATCAATCAATAGAAAATCAGGAATTATGTCCTTTATCTTGCCGGAGAAACGTCTGGTCAGCACTTCTTTCATCATTTTATAGTCATCGCCTGAAATTTCTTCTTTTATAGTAAATTTTCTGTACTCACTTTTTAAAAAACCCTCCTGCTCTGCAACAACCATTACACCAATTTGCTGGCTTCCAGAAATATGGCTATTATCATAAACCTCGATACGCTTTGGAATACTTGGTAACAAGAAAACTTTGCTAAGCTCCTCAAGCTTTTCTAGGTTATTTCTATAATCGATAAGCTTCTGCTCTAAGCTATGCTGAGAGTTATCATAAACAAATTTCAATAAATCACGCTCTTTTTTATTCTTTGCATGCAGAACTTTTACTGGCTTTTGAGCAACCTTATATAGTGCTTGTTCTATAATTTCCTTATCCACAATAGAATCTGGAACGTAAATTTGTATTGGAGGTATGTTAGCTGAATTATAAAAATTGACCAAAAAGGTGGATAAAATTTCATCATTTGAGTGATCACCACAGTTCTCGGCAAAGTAAGGAGTGCTGCCGTAGTTGTCTTTATTTCTGAACGATAACACACTAATACATGCTAGATCCTCTTCACGTACAATACTGAAGAAATCTGCATCTTTTTCAAAAGAAAAATCCGTGTGCTGTATTTGAATTTGCTCAAGAAACTTTACCCGATCTCTATATATAGCAGCAAGCTCATAGTTTTCTTCACTGCTGCACTTTCTCATTGTGAAAAGTAACTGTTCTTTCACTTTCTTACTTTTTCCAAGCAATGTATTTCGTGCCTGTTTTACTGATTGGCAGTAGTTGTCTTTTGTGATTTTATTTATGCATGGTGCTGAGCAGCGCTTAATTTGATATTCAATACATGGTCTTTTTGTTGAGGAAAAGTATTGATCTGAACATACTCTTAGGAGAAAAGCTTTTTGCAATGACAATATAGTTTGCTTAACAGCAGCGGCAGATGTAAAGGGACCATAATAATGAAACTCATTCTTCTTAGATTTGCCTCTATGTTTTGCTATTCTTGGATAATCGTGCTTGGAAATCGTTATATAAGGATAAGATCTTCCATCCTTGAGCACAATATTATAAAGTGGTTTCAATGATTTTATTAACTGTGCTTCAAGAAGCAGTGCTTCGATTTCATTCTCAGTGATGAATATTTCAACCTTAACAACCTGTGAGAACATAACTCTAATTCGTTCAGAAAGGTTTTCGAATTGAAGGTAGTCAGATAATCTCGATTTCAAGTTTTTTGCTTTACCAATGTATAAAACTTTATTCTTATCTCCAATCATCTTATACACACCACAAGACTGCGGAGATAATTTTATCTGTTCTTTATATTGCTTGAACATTTATCCATTACTTGACTTGTATGAGGTTAAAATCTGCTACTAAATGAAATGTGGAAACAACACTCGCAAGCAAAGATAATCTGTTTCTTCTTAGCTCATTAGAATCACAGTTAATCTTTACACTGTCCATAAATTGATTGATAAATGGAGCAAAACCAGCAAGCTCATCAAGTGCCGCATTAAAGTGGTTATTTTTTATTGCTTGTTTAATGTTTTTACAAGCAGTTATGGCACAATTTGATAGCACAATTTCTTCATTTTCAATCAAAAATCTCTTACCGTAAGATGCACTATAAGTAGTGCCATCACTTTTCCTTGCTTTGCTCATCATGTTACTGACTCTTTTGTAAGTGCTTAGAATCTGTTCACCTTCTGGCGTACTAAGATAACGATCCAATATAACAGTTTGCTTTTCTGCTGTCAGCAGATCATTAATATCGATTTTATGTAGTATTGAATCTATAATATCTTGCCTTATATCTCTATTTTTTAAAATAACCTTGAATCTTTCTAAGCAGAATCTAAATACTAGTTCTGAAATTTGTTTTCTATTTGGCTTATCAACTGACGTTGTATTTTTATTAAATAGAAGCCTTGAATATAAAAATACTGACTTGTCTATCATTAGTCTAATTGGAATATGCAAATTATTTTCAAGTATTGTCCTCATTATACCAATTGTCATTCTCCGCAAACCAAACTGATCATACGAACCAGAGATTTTCTCACCTGCTGCAATTAAACCAACTAAGCTATCCACTTTGTCTGCAACAGCCACAGCAATCGCAGTGGGAGATTTAGGGCATTCTTGCTCCGATCTGATTGGCTTATAGTGTTCGGTTATAGCTTCCACTATTTCTCTATCTTCTTGAAAATAAGAAGCATAATATCCACCCATTACTCCTTGTAATTCTGGAAACTCTCTTACTATCAATGTTGCCAAATCGGCTTTTGCCAAATATGCAGCACGTTCAACTTTTATCAGCGAAGCATGTGGAATAAGTATAGCTATATACTTTGACAGAGCCGTAATACGCTTCACCTTTTCCCCCACGCTGCCCAGATAAGCATGGAATAATATCGAGTCTAATTTTTTGACATAATGATCTAGATTTTCCTTTTTATCTTGAGATATTAAAAATTGTGCATCAGCAAGACGTGCTCCTAATATTCTTTCGTGCCCTTTAACAACTTTATCATTGTTGACATTAACAACAGTAACAAAATACGAAATTCTTTGTCCATCACTCAAAGCAAGGTATTTTTGCTGCGTATTAATTATACTAAGAATTACTTCCTTCGGTAATCCAAATGACTTTTCTTGATTCACTTCACCAAACAGTACGATTGGCCACTCTATAAGCCCTGTCAATTCATTTAGTAAATAATCATTTTTCTCAAGTTGTAAATTCTGCTCTTTTGTGAATTTATTAATCTGATCTAGTATAAATTGCTTTCTTTTGTCCAGATGGAGAATTACGCTGTTTTTTTCTAGCAATTCAAAATAGTCTTTAGGTGCTTTAATAGTTAACGCCGCATCACTTGAGAGAAATCGATGGCCATATGTTGTGTTAGATGCTGTGATCCCTGCAAAAGACACAGGTATTATTTCGTCATTTAAAATGCATAAAATGTTTTTAATTGGCCTAACCCACCTTTCTTTTCCTTCGCCCCATCTCATGCTCTTCAACCAAGAAAAGTTTTTGAGCATTTCCTCCAGTTGATTTTTGAGGAATTCTCTGATGTTAAATGAGCAGCTTTCTCTTTTAATGAAGTAAAAATCCTCATTATTTACTTTTCGAACGAGCAAATCTTCTTCATTTTTCTGATATTTTCTTAAAAAACCTTCGATAGCAATTTTTGGTGCGTTAATGTTTGGTCCCTTAACTTCGTTATTGGAATCCTTTAGCTCCAAAGCATTTATGTTGTCAACAAATAGGGTAATGCGACGTGCCGTTACAAAAACCTCCATTGATGTAAATTTTACATTATTTTTGTTAAAAACATTGGCAATACAGCTCTTAACTTGAGTTGCAGCTACATTCTGCATTCTCGGTGGTATTTCTTCTGAAAGGCACTCAAATAACAACTGCAACGACATACGCTATTTACTCATGTACAATTCGCAACATTTTTTTGTCAGCTCTCTAACTCTACCAATATGCACTGTACGTTCATTGACACCAAGCACACCTCTTGCATCAAGCAGATTAAGTAGGTGACTAGTTTTAATGCATTGGTCATAAGCTGCCATTGGTAGCTCCTTTTCAATAAGGAACTTACATAATTTTTCCGTATCTTCAAATTGCTGCTGTACCACTTTAGTATCATAATAATCTAACGCTAGATAAGAAAATTCATATTCTCTTTGTTTAAAAATATCCCCGTAAGTTACACCGTTACCGTTCCAAGTTATATCGTAAACATTATCTACACCTTGTATGCACATTGCTAAACGTTCCAACCCATATGCCACCTCACCAGGAATCATCTTGCAGTCAATTCCTCCAACTTGCTGTATATAAGTAAGCTGTGTTACTTCCATTCCATTGCATGTAACTTCCCATCCAAGTCCTGATGCACCAACACTTGGGTTTTCCCAATCATCTTCAACAAACTTAATATCATATTTTTCTGTAGATATGCCAAGAGCTTTTAAGCTATCTAAATAGACGTCTTGTAAATTATTACCAGATGGCTTTATTATAACTTGATATTGGTGATGTTGATACAAGCGATTAGGATTATCACTATAGCGTCCATCTGCTGGCCTAATTACTGGTTGTAGATATGCAATTTTTGTCGGTTTTGTATCAATTGCAGACATAATTGTTGCAGGATGTAATGTACCAGCACCAACTTCAGATGTGTATGGGTGAAGTATAACGCACCCTTCACCAGCCCAAAAATCTTGCAACTCTTTTATTATACTTTGTAAATTCACACAAATTGCACACTTTTTATACTAAATATATAAATAAATAAGTACTATTCAATATTTATTTTTTTTGCAGCACTATGTAAATAATCACCTAAAACTGCTGAACTTTCCCTGACATACTGAATTATGCTTTTATTTAGGACAATTGCATTATGCATAGTTAAATCGCAGAATATAAATGCTGTTAAATACAGCAAAATCACCGCATAAAATGTGTGAAAAATCCCCTCAAATGTAATTGACATTGCATTATTATAGCTGAGTTGTATTGAACTTATTGGCCATGGTTTTATCACTTCTACGACATTAAAAAATACGTAAGGTATCATAAGAAAAAAGAAAAAGTGCATAAAATCATTAAACCAAAATGGGCATTGAAACATCTGCTTACATATACTCCCATAAAGTTTACTTACAGTATAATAAATTGACATTATTGCTGGCATTGAAAGTGCTACAGTCAATACCTGCCCTGACGCTATTTGTATTACTATGTCTTCACCACTATTTGCTGAAGGGTCCTGAGCATGAAAAATAAATATTCCAATTAATTGCATTACTAACATAACTATTGCCAATTTTGTAAAAACAGCAGCTACAACTATTCCTGAATTTGGCATTTTATATAGTAAATATTCGTCTCCATATGTAAAAATCAATATAACATCGACAATAAATAATATTAAAAAAGAAGACCAATAGTTCTGCCAACCTGGTAAATATCCTATTCCCAAAAAAGAGCTTACTGTTTTGGCAGGAAAAACCTTACCTAGCATCTTTCCTAAAAATTCAAAAAAAATCCCCATGCTCTAAGTAACACTTGGTTTATATTATTTATAATACTGTATTGTAACGGACTTATCAATAACTTAAAACATGTATTGGAAAATTTTAGGTAATATGCAGCAACAGTAGAAGAACATGCACCAAAAATTTAGTAATTTTATAGGGCTTGTACACTTAAATTTTTTGCAATATCAAGTGCAGCGTAAGTGAATATTGCACTTGCACCCGCACGTTTGAAACCAATCAAAGATTCATAAATCACCTTGTCATAATCTAGCCAGCCATTATTTGTAGCAGCTTTTATCATTGCGTACTCACCGCTTACTTGGTAAGCAAAAATCGGAAAATTAAACTTATCACTTGCTGTTTTGATAATATCCAAATATGGCATACCTGGTTTAATCATAATAAAATCTGCACCTTCATTTATATCCATTTCAATTTCGCACATTGCTTCGTGCGCA
This sequence comes from Wolbachia endosymbiont of Drosophila nikananu, assembly GCF_028981865.1. Taxonomy (NCBI): domain Bacteria; kingdom Pseudomonadati; phylum Pseudomonadota; class Alphaproteobacteria; order Rickettsiales; family Anaplasmataceae; genus Wolbachia; species Wolbachia endosymbiont of Drosophila nikananu. The sequence continues at coordinate 15,786 of NZ_JAPQLL010000057.1, forward strand.
TTTTTATAATCCATTTGATAACCACTTTTGTCTATAGAATGTGATAGCCCACATGAACCAACGACTTGCCTGAATGGAGCATAGAAGCTAGAGCAATATTTCACCGCATAAGATAATATTAATACGTCTTGAAAGTTATTATCATCTAATGATTTTCTGATTCTTCCTATTCTACCATCCATCATATCAGAAGGAGCAACTATATAACATCCTGCCTGCGCTAAAGCAAGTGCTTGCTTACACAGTACTGATATAGTTTCATCGTTTTCTACATCCATCTGATTATCTTTTAAAATGCCGTCATGGCCATGAATAGTGTATGGATCCAGTGCAACGTCTGCAATAATACCAATTTCAGGCACCTTTAATTTTACAGCACGGATTGCTCTGCAGATTAAATTGTTAGGGTTATATGATTCCTCAGCATTTTTAGATTTTAATTTGTTATCAACTACAGGAAAAATTGCAACAGCATTAATTCCTAAATCTTTAGCTTCCTTAACTATAGACACTAATCCATCTATTGAATAACACTTTACGCCTGGTAAGCCAGAAATTGGTTCAGTTGTTTCTTCTCTGTTGTGAACAAACAGAGGAAGAATCAGATCATTTACTGATAAACTATTTTCACTTGTTAAATTGCGAACCCATTTGCTCGAGCGCCTGCGCCTTAATCTTGTATTTGGAAAATTAAACATTGGATCCAGGTAAATTCCCAGTAAAGAGCAACACTCCTGAAATGAGTACCACCCAAAGCACCGATATTGGCAGAAACACTTTCCAACCAAGGCGCATTAGCTGATCATATCGATAACGAGGTATTGTTGCTCTAATCCAAATAAATACGAACAAAAGTATAACTATCTTCAAAACGAACCAAATCAAACCTGGAATTTTGTAAAGTAAACTGAACTCCAGCGGCGGATACCATCCTCCTAGAAAGAATATCGTCATCATAGCACTTGCTAGAATCATATTTGCATATTCTCCAAGAAAAAAGAGGGCAAAAGGCATGGATGAATATTCAACGTTATATCCAGAGACAAGCTCTGCTTCAGCTTCTGGTAAATCAAATGGGTGACGATTAGTTTCTGCAAGCAAAGAAATAAAAAATATTATTCCTATAGGCATTAGTAGCAAATCAACCCAAAATGGCATATTGTGTTTCGCTACCACCATCTCTCCAAGGTTCAACGTACCAGTTGTTGCTACAACTGTAGCAACTACTAAGCCTATTGAAACTTCATATGAAATCATCTGAGCAGCCGACCGTATAGCGCCAAGAAATGCATAATTAGAATTGCTTGACCAGCCTGCAATAATTACCCCGTATACTCCCAGCGACGATATAGCTAGCACATAAAGCACTCCAACATTAATATTTGCTATAACCTTAGGAATTACTACTTGCTGGCCATTTTCTACAATTACTTCAGCACCAAACGGTATAACTGCCCAGGCAATTAATGCTAAAATAAAGGTAAGCATTGGAGCCATAATGAACAGTATGGTGCTCGCTCTAAATGGTATTATCGGCTCTTTAATCAGTAGCTTAATAGCATCTGCAAATGGCTGCAATAGGCCAAAAGGGCCAACTACACTTGGGCCGTGCCTCAGTTGAATTGCACCAATAACCTTACGCTCAAAGTATACCAAGTACGCAACTGAAAGTAGTAGCGGTACTAAAATAAATAAAATATTAACTAGCGTGTTCATAAAAAGCTTTAGTACAATCTGCCATTATTTTTGAAGCGCGACTTATTGAATCCGTCATATAAAAATTACACTCCTTTAAAGTGAAAGGTGTATTACTTAAGCTTATCCTATCATTGCTAATTGGCACCCATGTGTTTTTTACCACTTGATCGGCATTTCTAAACTGTGGACCGATAGTATCTAATTTTTTTCTCACATCAAATAAACTATCATACGGTAAAGAAAGGTCTAAATATTGTGAAAGATTTTTAATAATTAACCAATCCTCCTTTGCTTCACCTGGAGGAAATACAGCTAAATTTGTTCTTTGTACTCGGCCTTCAGTATTTACATAAGTTGCATATTTTTCTGTATATGCAGCACCAGGCAAGATAACATCCGCCACATGTGCACCCTTATCACCGTGATGACCTTGATAAATTACAAATGTATTTTCTAATTTTGATGTATCAATTTCATCTGCACCAAGAAGATAAATGACTTCTATCTTGCCACCTTCTGTATGCTCCAGTATTTGATTAGTGTCTTTTCCACCTTTTTCAGGAACAAACCCAACGTCCAGACCACCAACTCTTGCTGCAGCTTTATGCAGCATATTAAAGCCATTCCAGTCGTCTCTGACCATGTTAAATTTTTCTGCAATTTTGCCAGCTAGAATTAGAATTGATTCAGAATCATCTCTTATTAATGCATCTTGACCAATGATCAGCATAGGGTTTTGGGCGGCTACCAGCAGCTCACAGAACTTATGATTTCCATTTGCTATTTTACTCAAAACATCAGGATTATCGCCCAATTTCTCAACATGATACAAATATTCAATGTTAGGACCAACACTTGCAATAGGAAAGTTGCCCTGTAAATATCTCTTTCTCAATCTTACATTAATGATCGGTGCTTCTATCCTTGGATTTGTATTTATAAGCAGACACAAATCTGCATTCTCTATACCCTGGGTAGTGGTATTGAACACATAAGATCCGCGATTACTTGGTATAAGCTTTGCACCATCTTGCCTGCAGTCTATATTCCCCGAGCCGAGCTTCTGCATCACTTCTTTGAGTAGAAGCATAGACTCACAATCTGCTAAATCACCTGCAATTGCAGCTATTTTATTTGATTTTGTATTCTTTAATTTCTTTGCAGCAATAGTTAATGCTTCATTCCAATCAACTGGGGCTAATTTACCATCTTTTTTTACATAAGGTTGATCAAGACGCTGAACTTTTAGTCCATCATAGGCAAAGCGGGTTTTATCTGATATCCATTCCTCATTTACCTCTTCGCTCAGTCTTGGTAATATTCGCATAACTTCCAGGCCACGATAATCAACTCTAATGCTACTTCCCACAGCATCTAGCACATCTATAGTCTCACAATGTGATAGCTCCCATGGACGCGCTGTAAAGGAGTAAGGCTTTGAAGTTAAAGCTCCTACCGGGCAGAGATCTATGATATTTCCAGATAATTCAGAACTAATATGCCTTTTTATGTAAGTGCTAATCTCTACGTTTTCTCCCCTTCCGATTCCTCCAAGTTCATTTGTACCTGCAATATCAGACAAAAATCTAACACACCGAGTGCAATGAATGCATCGATTCATCGCAGTCTCAATCAGCGGGCCGAAATGTTTTTTTTGTACAGCCCTCTTATGCTCATCAAGTCTGCTGTTTCCTTTCCCATAAGCCATCGTGATATCTTGCAAATCGCATTCACCACCTTGATCGCAAATTGGGCAATCAAGCGGGTGGTTAATTAGCAAAAACTCAAGCACACCTTCACGTGCTTTTTTAACCTTAGGGGTGTCAGTGTGAATAACCATCCCTTCTGCAACTGGCATTGCACAAGAGGCTACTGGTTTTGGAGGCCCACCCTCAACTTCAACCAAACACATTCTGCAGTTACCAGCAATTGCTAAACGCTCATGATAACAAAAACGTGGAATTTCAACGCCCACGACTTCACAAGCTTGAATTATAGTGAGCCCATGCTCTACTTCACATTCCTTAGAATTAATAGTAACTTTGACCACAACTATTATACAGCTTCCCACTTTATAGGATTGCCGCTTATCTCATCTTCAACCAGATTGCCGTTGTCATATTGAGCAGACATATAATTCATGCGCGAATCACGATCTATATATCTAACAGGTTTTACCGGTTTATCTTTATACATTTTTTGCTCGGCTTTCTTACGCTGAGTAGGGTTATTTTTACTAGCTGTCTTTGCTTTCCCACCTGCTGCCATATAAACTCCTAAAAACTTTTCATTCTATTTTAACACTTAAGTATATAGCGTCAATATTTAATAACTTTAAAATTTCAATAGATCTCTTATTATAATCATTGCTTAAATAAAAAGTTACTCCTTGATATCATTCCAGTGCTTGACCAGAAAAAAAGAAATATGCATCAGCTACTTTCATTTGCTGCACCTCGAAAATAAACGTCCATGTAGCTGTGAGTCAAGCCATAAATCCAGTATAAAGACCTTTAATCATTGGCCTCGTAGTACTTTTCAATCAACTTATTAAGTAACCTTACACCAAAACCTACTGCTCCTCTTGGACAAATGTCAGTACCTTTTTCGTGCCAAGCAGTGCCTGCGATATCTAAATGTGCCCAGCAAGTTTCATTCACAAAACGCTGTAAAAACTGTGCAGCCATTATGCTATCTCCACCAGAGCCTGCAGGAGCGATGTTTTGAACATCAGCAATCGGTGAATCAATAATTTTGTCATAAGTTTCATTCATAGGAAAACGCCATAACTTCTCACTTACTTCATTTCCTGCATCAATCAGACGGTTTGCTAATTCATCATTATTTGAAAAAAGACCAGCATATTCGTTATTTCCAAGTGCAACCACTATAGCACCAGTTAAAGTTGCAAGATCAATCATAAATTTTGGTGAGAATCTGTCTTGCGTATACCATAAAGCATCTGCAAGTATGAGCCTTCCTTCTGCATCGGTGTTCAACACTTCTATTGTCTGTCCAGACATTGAAGTTACTGCATCACTCGGCCTTTGAGCATTACCACCCACTGCATTCTCTGCAAGTGCAACCACGCCGATTGCATTTACTTTTGCTTTTCGTCCTGCTAAAGCATGCATCACCCCAACTACAGCAGCAGAGCCTGCCATGTCATATTTCATCGACTCCATACCACGTGAAGGTTTGAGTGATACTCCACCAGTGTCAAACGTTATACCTTTACCAACAAAAGCTATTGGCTTTTGTTCTTTAGAAGCCCCATTCCATTTTATCACTACTAATTTTGGTTCTTTACTACTTCCTTGTGCGACTCCAAGCAAGGCTCCCATTTTTTTCTCTTCCATCTGCTTTTTATCAAGCACTTCGATTTCAAGGCCAAGCTTAGTAAGTTCTTTTTTTATATGATTAGCATAGGATTCTGGATATAGAATGTTAGGAGGCTCTGTTATAAAAGAGCGCGCAAGGAATATACTCTCACCTTCTTGCCTTAAGTGCTCAAATGATCTTTCAGCATTACTTAATTGCTCATCTTTTACTAATACGGTAATTTCCTCTACCTCTGTAATTTTCTCATCCTTTTTAGTTTTATACTTATCAAACTTAAAACTACGCAGAAACGCACCATATGCAACATTTGCTGTACTACCTTCGATTAAAATCGCTGCTTTCTTAATTTTTAATCTGCTTAGCTCACAATATATTTTACCACCAATATTTAATTCTTTATTTTCATTCCATTCATCCTTCTTACCAAGTCCAACAACTACAACGTTTTTTCCTTCTGGTAAAATGGTAGAAGAAAATTCACCAAAGCTTCCATTAAAATCGCTAAATTGCTTTATATTATCTATGATCTGTTTTCCTTGCAAAACTCCGCCATCATTTACGGTTTCGTTGTCCTCAAATAAACCCATTACTATTGTTTTAAAGTCAGATGAAATTTTAGAGATTGTTATTTTCATTGCCGGCATCTCCATTGCGAATAATTGTAAACTATATGTAAAGCATAATAGAAACATTAATAAGATGTTTTTCATATGCACCCTATGATACTTAAGGTTATTGTGAATTCCCTTTGTATGCAAGCTTTTTTACCTTTTATTGGAGAACTTATTATATCCACCTAAGGTAATGTTAAACGTATAGGTTTTTATGACCTGATCACTGTAAGTAAATGGTGTTATGAGAAGGCTTGCAAGCCCGTTACTAACAAAATCTTCAAGAATAGGATCAGCACAATTATCGCAATTATGGTCAGCAAAAAACATTTGCGTTGTGAATTCTGGAAAATCTGGATGTTGAACTAGAAAGTTAATATGTGGAGCTCTATCACCAATTTTACCAGGTGCTATCGTAATAAAATTATAATAGCCAAGATTATTCACTACAAACCTTCCTGATCCAGCAAAATTCGGATCATCCTCTATATTCTTATCGTAATGGTTCACGCCGCGTGAATTCGCGTGCCATATAGAAACTATAGCATTTTGTATTGGTAAACAGTTTATATCAGTAATTCTGCCCACTATGTGTATTAATTCTCCTGTTGCACTATTTGGAGAACCAGGTTTCCTTCTTAAATTGTTTGAAGAGCTAAAATTTTTTGGCCTTGCATCAAGGTCATATATTTCTGGAGTTTCAATGCAGTTGAGCAAAATAGGATCAGCTGCAAATAGCGGCAAACTGAATACCATTTGTACTAAAAACGCTAATAAGATATTTTTCACATTCATTTCATTTATAATAGACTTCTTGCATAACCATATAACAAACTTTTATTGGGAATAGAAACAAAAAACTTACTTGACAAGCCTCGCCAGCCCCCTTATCATGAAACTGAAGGTATTCAGTTATCTTCATCTGTGCAGATTAAACAGCAAGAAAACAACGTAGTTGGCGTCTTATTTTTAATTTTTT
>NZ_JAPQLL010000057.1:22473-22632 GCF_028981865.1 Wolbachia endosymbiont of Drosophila nikananu
AACGCGCTTATAAGTCGTTTAAGACAGTATAGTACGCCAATTTGCAGGATTAGAGAGTGACAACTAGCTAACACGGGGTTTCTTTTGCCTTTTTTTTCGTTTGGTAAATTTCTTAATGTTTATAGCTAAAAGAGCCCAAGAGAGGTGTCATTCCAGTGC
>NZ_JAPQLL010000058.1:0-6358 GCF_028981865.1 Wolbachia endosymbiont of Drosophila nikananu
CTTGTTGCACTAAAGTATAGCCAAATTCTCGTGCCTTTTTGATCAAATTTTTTACAGCTCTCTCCTTATATCGTGTTTCATAGTATTCCATTCCTTTTTCTACATATTCTTGTCCGTATTTGAGCATACTATAAAATATGCATGCTATTTTTCTTGCAGTAGCTGTTATTGCTTTTGGTGCTCCTAATCGTTTTTTTAATCTCCTGTAGTATGCACCCAATGAACTTTTACTATTTCCTACAGAATTAGCAGCCATTCGAAATGCATTCGCAGCACGATTAATGACTTTACGCGTTCTTGTGCTAAACACTTTTTCTCCTGTAATTTTATTGGCAGGGCTGAGTCCTAACCACGATGAAAAGTGTTTTTCTGTTGACCATTTATTATGGTTTATACCAGTTTCTGAAATTATAGTCTGTATACTTAGTATATCAAGCCCTGGAACTTTAGTAAAATCCATACCAGTTATTCGGTGCAGTTCCTCGTGCAAAGCAAAGTCAGGCTTACTTTTTCTGTGCTTATTCTTTTCCTTACTCAACTGTTTACTTTCGTTAGATTTTGTTTCAAACGTTTTGTAATAGACCTCAATATTTCTATCACATTCTGCTATTTTTTCTTGATAAATATTATATAGTTCAAATTCTTGCTTTAGCGTGAATACATGTTCCTCTCTATAATCGCCAGCTAACGCTTTTGCTATAGTAGACTGATCATTTTTTATTCGTGCATCCCTGAATTGAGCCAATTTCCCAGAATCTCTTTCGCCTTTAATTATAGCCTTGATAATTTTCATACCAGTTACTCCTGTTATATCTCTTATAACTCTATGCAGTTGTATATTCATTTGAATTAATGCCTTCTGCATACGCAGAACATGTGTAGATGCACTTTCAGTGAGGTTCTTACGTTGTCGCACGTAACTACGCAATACACATATCTGGCTATCTGGCCTAAATGACCCTTGGAGTAATCCATAACTATGTAGTTGTTGTAACCACTGACAGTCCTGAACATCTGACTTTCTCCCAGGTACATTTTTTACATGTCGCGCATTTACCAACTTAACTTCAAAACCGTAAGATTCCAGTATTTGAAACAAAGGAATCCAATATACACCAGTTGATTCCATCGCTACGGTTGTAACTTTACACTTTTTTAACCACCTTGCTAAATTATGAAGGTCTTCAGTGAAGCAGCCAAATTTTTGAACACGTTGCTCATCTCTTCTCTCGGGTATACATACATAATGTACAGCCGAACCAACATCTATCCCTGCTGCATCAGGATTCATTACCTCTAATTTACTTTTTGTCATTGTAATTGACCTCCTATAACTTATAATGAAGAAGTATTTAAGCTTGGGACGGTTAGATTATACAATCTTCTAATCGAGGTAGTCGTAATAGACTCCATCAGTGGTTTAACCGTTCCTCCAAAACCATGCTCCCAAACGGGCACTCTAGCACCATTGAGCGTCCGGTTATAACTGCAAAAATACTTCTTAATAAATTATATTTAAAAATTGTTATAGCACTGGATAAAATAGTTTCTTTCAGGTTTAACAAGATTTTTCCTTGTTCGATGCTACCAAAAGAAGCAAAGAAAGAAGCAAAGGATGCTTTAGATAAAATAAATCAAGAGTTGGAAGCACAGCACATAATGGATAAGAATATAGGTGAATCTTTTAAAATCAAGCGATATGAGAAAAAAATCAAAAGCCCCCTTGTAGAGATAATGGAAAAAGAACTAAGAGCTTATGCAGAGAACAACAAGACTGATATTGAGAAAACATATCAAAGTGTTAATAGTAAAGCCAAAAAGATTATGATTTCAGAAAAGGTGATGAACATGTCACCTTATCCCTTTGTTATTTCTGTTATTGTGTTCTTTATCGGCGCGATCGCATGTGCTCCTCCACCAAGATACGCTCGTAGGGCAGGTTATATACATGACTCAACAGCTGAGACATACGTAATGGTAATTGTACTCTCACTCATCGCTATGTCATTTGTAATAGCAGGTATAGCTTACTTAGTAAATGAGCACTATAAGCAAAGTTTTTTAAAGGAAATGGAAAACTTTATAGAAGAACCAAGACATATGGATAAAGCAACTAATACTGAAAATGGAGAGGAGCCAAAACAACAAGAGCAGGAGGTGGAGGAAAATTTAATAGATCTTTCTGATGATCAAACAGTAGCACCTTCAGCACCACCATGGGAGGAAGTGTCAAACTTGTATCCAAATCTTTCACAACTGGTACCTTCAGAAGATTATAAAGCACTGTGCGAAATAGAACCGAGCAGCAATCCCAACTCTATTCTATCTTCATCTAATACAGAAACCTCAGAGCTTGAATCGCTGCAAGGACGGTGGATAGAACAGAAGAGGTAGATGTTGCATGATAGCTGTGGTTTAAAAATGCACATATCGATGTCAGTAAAGTTAAGAAGGAGAGCTCTTTAAAAAATATCAAAAATTATGCTTGCATTAGTTTTCTATATATCATATATAATATCTTTATAGACTAGGGGGAAATATGATAACTACTAATGATCGGCGAACTCCTGTAAGTGGTTTGAGTCAATAACAAAATGATTGGAATAAGTCTGATGACTGGGATGAATCTAGTATTACAGACACAAATACCGTTGTTAAACGTTCTCTTATTCCAGAAAACTCAGTTTTAATGGGGTTAAGAATACTGTTAACTGAAAACGAAAAATTTTTGATTGATGAATTTTATAGAAAAATGGAGAACATAGTAGAAACGTTTCGCCAAGGTAAACACGAAAATTCTACAAAGGTTGCCCTAGAGAGTATGGAACACTTAATAGATGAATATTTGAGAAGAAAAACAAAGCTAAATTTACGCTGTAATGATTATGAATACACTGTATCGAATTTTGTGTTAAGCAAAATAATTGATATTGCTAATGCCAATAGTGTTACGCGTATAACGCCTACTACCATATCGCGGTATAAAGATCCAGTAACTGAAGAAGAAGCAATAGACGAGTGGACAGAAAGTGGAGAGGTTGTATTCAGTATTATCAGTAAGCTATTATTGGCAGGTGCAAAAGTAGAGCCTGATTTTTACAATGATAGTATGGTGGATGAAATTATGTTTTACAATGATGAGCCTATTTTTGCAAAGTGTGAAGAAATTAAGGATGAGCTAAAAAGTATAGCATATGAAAGTTTGGTAAACAGGAATGAACAAGCTAAAGTCGATGATATAACAGTGGAAGTAGATAACAATCTTATTCTTTTTCAGTTGCCACAAAACAGTATCGTTGAAGTTGCGAAGATTATAAATAGTAAGGTGGGTAACAATTTAAATATAGAAAGTGGAATATTACAGATTGGAGAAAGTATAATAAGAGTTGAAAGTGTTGGGGGAAAAAGAAATTACACAGATGTCTTAGAAGGTAGCATTGAAATGTCTTTTACTACTGAAATAGGGAACATTGGTATTTATTTCAGTTCTAGTGATGAGGATAGTAATAAAATAAAAGTAGAACTTAATGAAGAAAGTCGGGAAAAGTTTGACAGATTAAAAGATCAATCAAGTTTAGGAAAAAACTGCCTTCTAGGAGGGAAAAGTGTTCTACAAGCTATAAAAGATGGAGGTTTTGAAAGAAATGGTAGTGTATGTGTATCCATAGAGTTAGCTGAAACGATTAAACAATCAAATTGTGTAGTGAAGGAATTTCCGTCTACAGCAGCACCAGGTAGTAAGTTAGGTGAAATATCGTGTAGCCAGTCATTAAGTTCTTTACATTCTAACGGTAGATGTTGAAGGAGTCAGTAGTTCGCAATGTCGTTAATCTGGCAAGAAAAGACTGTTGGCTTTAGTACAAAATACACAATATTTAAAAATATGGTTGAATAATTGATAGTAATGGTGTATAATTATTAATACTTTTAAGCATTTTGATCATGGCTCTTTCTAAGTTTCTCGATCCAAAATTGGACCTGACTTTTAAAAAAATCTTCGGTACTGAAAAAAATAAGAATATTCTTATCCATTTTCTCAATGATATCTTGGGCTTCACTGGTGTTAACGCAATACAAGAAGTTCAGTTTCTCAGCACCATCATGAATCCTGAAATTGCCTCTGATAAACAAAGTATAGTCGATGTTCTCTGCAAAGATTCCCATGGAAATAAATATATCGCAGAAATGCAGCTCGCTAAGGACAAGAACTTTGAAAAGCGTGCTCAACTATATGCTGCCAAAGCTTACTCAAGACAATCAGGCAATTACGTTGATTTTAAGAAAGTATTCTTTATTGCTATTTCCTACAGAGGTTGAGTATATTTCTACTCATAATATACGAGAGATAAAAACCAATGGCCATCACTTAAAAGATTTTCAATTCGTCTTTATTGAGTTACCAAAATTTACAAAAAGCAGGGTAGAGCAACTAGAAAGTACAGTAGAAAGGTGGTGTTTTTTTTTCCGGTATGCAGAAGAAACAACTGATGAAGATTTAAGAAAAATAGCAGAAAAATCTCCGATAATAAAGCTAGCATATGATGAATTAGACAAGTTTAGTTGGGAGGAAAAGGATCTAGTGGCGTATGAGGAAAGAGTAATGGATTTACAGAAAGAAGCTGCTATTTTGGAGCAACGGCTTGATGATGCTAGAGAGAAAGGTATCCAAATTGGCGAAGAAAAGGGGAAAATTGAAGGGAAAATTGAAGTTGCAAAAGCAATGCTGGCTAATAGTGTTGATGTTGAGACTATTGTCAAGTTTACTGGCCTATCCGTGAGTGAAGTTGAGGAATTAAGGTTAAAGTTAATAATTTAGACATTTCTCTAAAAAAGTTTCCTTAAACTTAGCTTTAAACCAGTTGCCTGATAGACCACATCGATAGGGACTCCCACTTCAAGTAGATTCTTTGCCACTTCTATTTCTCCTATTTTTTTACCCTTTTCTTTATCAATCTGTATTCTTTTAGATACTGACATAATTGTTATAGTTCTTCTTTTTCGTCTACAGAATTTACTTTGCTAGACCCATTATCAAAACATGCAGCAGAAGAAAGACTGTTGGAAGCATTTGGCTTTTGTATGTCAGTTTCTGTTACAGCAGTTCCATTTTTTTCGCATATTCCAGAGCTTTTCTATTGAAGCAGCGATATCTTTTATAGCTATTGCATTACTGTTTTCGCATGGTTTATGTTCTATATATTCTTCAAGACTACTTTTATTACTATTTTCATATGTATTAGCAGGTGTCTCGATATTACCGATAGTATCTTGAAGGACTTTTTCACTTCTAGCTGTAGTAGTTTTGGCTGTCACAACAGTGGACTGCTGGGTTGCTCTCTTATTAAGAAGATTTCCCAGTTCTCTTACAGCTTCACTATTTTCACACGCTTCAGCATAGGTGAATGGGGATTTCCTTGCCATTTGAATGTTTTATAATTATTCTCTTTTTTAGAATATCTTTCAAAATACCATTTTCCTCAGAGATTTTTAACACTACTCTCATAATGTCATTGTCTCTACGTGATATAGCATCTGTAAGTATTGTATAAGTTTCTTCCAGACCATCTGAATGTTTTGTGGTCATTTCTTCATTCAGAACTTCCTTTAATAGTTTTTGTTTTTTGGCTTCTTCTAAAAGATCTTTTACAGCTTGATTATTTTTATGACTTATAGCATAATGTAGTAGTGACGATGTCTCCTTTCTACCCTGATACTCGTAAGTTATTTTTGCTAAAAGAATCGTGCTTGCATTGTAGCTGGAATTTTTGAATATTCCATTTTTGAACTTTTCGGCAACACCTTCCCCTTCTTCTATTTTTTTTGCTAGTTTTGTATATTCTTTCTATCTTTATTTGTTAACTCATATATATCACATACTAATTCACCAGTCAGTTTTGACGTTTCCATAATGTTCCCCCCCCTATTAAGATTTATTGATTAGTGGTAGTAGTTGAAATAGCGCAACCCTATAAATTTGGTTCAATCAAAGGCGCCTTGCTGCTTGAAATGTTTTCTTTGTAAAGATTTAGCTTATCTTTTACATCTAAACAGCATTAACACGATTTGCCTTTTTTTGGATGTAGAAATTTTCTAGGAATTGTCTTTTTGAATTCTATGGTATTTTGTTTAACATTGAAACAAGAGTCCAGTGTCAAGCACTGGAATGACAAGTTCGCGTCGGCATCCTCGTCATCCCGCCACGGTATCTCTAGATCCCGCTAACAAGCAGCGGGATGACGAATTACTATACCACCGCGAACCGTCACACTGCCGCAGACCGTCATACCGCGATTCATTCGCGGTATCTCTTAGCATAGATCCCGCTAACAAGTAGCGAGATGACGAATTGCTTAACCGT
>NZ_JAPQLL010000059.1:0-19661 GCF_028981865.1 Wolbachia endosymbiont of Drosophila nikananu
CTTGTTGCACTAAAGTATAGCCAAATTCTCGTGCCTTTTTGATCAAATTTTTTACAGCTCTCTCCTTATATCGTGTTTCATAGTATTCCATTCCTTTTTCTACATATTCTTGTCCGTATTTGAGCATACTATAAAATATGCATGCTATTTTTCTTGCAGTAGCTGTTATTGCTTTTGGTGCTCCTAATCGTTTTTTTAATCTCCTGTAGTATGCACCCAATGAACTTTTACTATTTCCTACAGAATTAGCAGCCATTCGAAATGCATTCGCAGCACGATTAATGACTTTACGCGTTCTTGTGCTAAACACTTTTTCTCCTGTAATTTTATTGGCAGGGCTGAGTCCTAACCACGATGAAAAGTGTTTTTCTGTTGACCATTTATTATGGTTTATACCAGTTTCTGAAATTATAGTCTGTATACTTAGTATATCAAGCCCTGGAACTTTAGTAAAATCCATACCAGTTATTCGGTGCAGTTCCTCGTGCAAAGCAAAGTCAGGCTTACTTTTTCTGTGCTTATTCTTTTCCTTACTCAACTGTTTACTTTCGTTAGATTTTGTTTCAAACGTTTTGTAATAGACCTCAATATTTCTATCACATTCTGCTATTTTTTCTTGATAAATATTATATAGTTCAAATTCTTGCTTTAGCGTGAATACATGTTCCTCTCTATAATCGCCAGCTAACGCTTTTGCTATAGTAGACTGATCATTTTTTATTCGTGCATCCCTGAATTGAGCCAATTTCCCAGAATCTCTTTCGCCTTTAATTATAGCCTTGATAATTTTCATACCAGTTACTCCTGTTATATCTCTTATAACTCTATGCAGTTGTATATTCATTTGAATTAATGCCTTCTGCATACGCAGAACATGTGTAGATGCACTTTCAGTGAGGTTCTTACGTTGTCGCACGTAACTACGCAATACACATATCTGGCTATCTGGCCTAAATGACCCTTGGAGTAATCCATAACTATGTAGTTGTTGTAACCACTGACAGTCCTGAACATCTGACTTTCTCCCAGGTACATTTTTTACATGTCGCGCATTTACCAACTTAACTTCAAAACCGTAAGATTCCAGTATTTGAAACAAAGGAATCCAATATACACCAGTTGATTCCATCGCTACGGTTGTAACTTTACACTTTTTTAACCACCTTGCTAAATTATGAAGGTCTTCAGTGAAGCAGCCAAATTTTTGAACACGTTGCTCATCTCTTCTCTCGGGTATACATACATAATGTACAGCCGAACCAACATCTATCCCTGCTGCATCAGGATTCATTACCTCTAATTTACTTTTTGTCATTGTAATTGACCTCCTATAACTTATAATGAAGAAGTATTTAAGCTTGGGACGGTTAGATTATACAATCTTCTAATCGAGGTAGTCGTAATAGACTCCATCAGTGGTTTAACCGTTCCTCCAAAACCATGCTCCCAAACGGGCACTCTAGCACCATTGAGCGTCCGGTTATAACTGCAAAAATACTTCTTAATAAATTATATTTAAAAATTGTTATAGCACTGGATAAAATAGTTTCTTTCAGGTTTAACAAGATTTTTCCTTGTTCGATGCTACCAACGGTTACAAATAATTCACCATTTCTTCTGGTTTCACTATCCTTTCAAACTCCTCCTCAGTGAGCAGTTGAAGTTTTGCTGCTGCTTCTTTTAGAGTGATATTTTCTTTATAAGCAAGCTTCGCTATTTTTGCTGCATTGTCATACCCTATATGCGTATTTAATATAGTGACCAACATCAACGACTGATTCAGTAAATCTTTTATCCTCTCTTCATTTGCTTTAATACCAATTACACATTTTTCTGTAAAATTTAAACTTGCATCAGCTAAAAGTCTTATAGACTGCAAAACATTGTAAATTATCACTGGCTTAAACACATTCAATTCAAAATGACCGTTTGAACCACTAATGGTCACAGCAACATGATTTCCCATAACTTGAGTGCACACCATAGTTACTGCTTCACACTGAGTTGGATTCACTTTACCTGGCATAATTGAAGAACCAGGCTCATTTTCCGGTAACATTATTTCCCCAATTCCACATCTTGGACCAGAACCAAGCAACCTTATATCATTTGCAATTTTCATTAAACTGACTGCTACTGTATTGAGTGTTCCACTGAGCTCAACTAAAGCATCGTTTGCTGCTAGCGCTTCAAATTTATTGCCTGCTGAAGTAAATGGAAGATTAGTAATTTCTGCAACTTGGCTTGAAAAATCTTCAGCAAAACCCTTTTTAGTATTGAGTCCCGTGCCAACCGCAGTGCCACCTTGTGCAAGCTCGTATATACCACTTAAAGTTGATTTTACTCTCTCTATCCCCTTTTTAATCTGGGCTGCATAGCCAGAAAACTCCTGGCCCAGTGTTAGGGGTGTTGCATCTTGTAAGTGAGTACGTCCTACTTTTATTATATTTTTAAATTCCTGAACCTTATTATCCAGCACCTTATGCAATTTTTCAAGATTTGGAATAAGCAAGCAGTTTATTTGCTCTGCTGCTGCTATATGCATTGCTGTTGGAAAGGTGTCATTTGATGACTGACCATAATTCACATGGTCGTTTGGATGTATCGGAGATTTACTACCCAAATTACCACCTAAAATCTCTATTGCTCGATTGCTGATCACTTCATTCATATTCATATTAGTCTGCGTTCCGGATCCGGTTTGCCAAACAACAAGCGGAAATTCATTATTAAATTTGCCATCTATTACTTCCCTTGCGGCTGTGCAGATAGCGTCCCCTACCTTATTATCTATGCTACCCTGCTTCATGTTAACACGTGCTGCTGCAAGTTTTACTATTGCTAATGCTTTAATCAGAGGCTCTGGCATTTTTTCTGTGCCAATCTTAAAATTTTCTAAAGAACGTTGAGTCTGCGCTCCCCAGTAATGTTCACTTGATACTTTTACTTCCCCTAAGCTGTCTGATTCTATTCTCGTTTTTCTATCCATATTTTCCTTCTTAGCGTCATGCAAACTGCTTCACTACATAATTTTTTCATGTCTACTTCTTGGTTAATTAAATCATACTAGATCCAAGTAGTCAAGTGTGACCTTACCTAGAAAAAGTAGAGAGAAAGTTAAGACGTTTTTGGAGTAAAATAAAACGTTTTTTCACAATATGGCAAATAGTTTATTCTCTTTGTAAAAAACATTCCAAACTTTCCTTTCTCTCCACTTTTTCTGGGTAAGGTCAGTTTAGCTATAGGTAGCAATTTTCTGTATTTACTTTAAATTGAAGAAAGCTCAAATGAAAGATCGTGTTTTGCTAAAAATCACAGAATGCAGTCTGGTTACATCACTAGTGCCTAAAGTGATCTCCTTTATCCTCTCATCTGCTAGTATTTTTAATTCCTTACCGTATCTATAATAATTTCGCTTTATAACGTGTAACTCATCAGCAGAAGAAGAATCTAATTTAGGGTAATATTCGTAATCGCAATTTTCTTCGATGTCCTCAATGCTTATAGATGATGCTAAAAGTGGAAATAGAATTAATAGTAAAGTTAGTAGGATTCTTGTACAACTATTACACCACGTCTTGGGTGTCATTCTAGCGCGTGACCAGAGAAAAAAAGATATGGATCCCAGTATCAAGCACTGGGATGACAGAAGATAGTGCAAGAAATTTCGTAAAAAGGTTTTCATACCAACTATTTAAACTCAATTGTGTTATAAATATATTAATAGCGAAAAAAGAAAAACAAGGTTTAATTTTCTTTTTTTATTTGCGATTTATCTATTAATTAACCGTGAAAGGTTACGTGTAATGCTCCTTCACATAATTATCAATAATTGCCTTAAATTCTTCAGAGACATTATCACCTTGTAAAGTTTTGAAATATTTGCCGTCTTTGTAGACTGCTGAAACAGGTTTTTCTCCATATCCAGGCAAGCTGATCCCCAAATTTGCGTGTTTGCTTTCTCCAGGACCATTTACTATGCATCCCATAACAGCAATGTTCATATGCTCTACACCTGGATTTTTTTTCTTCCATATCGGCATATGAGTTTTTATATAGCCATTCACTTCTTCAGTTAATATACGAAAACGATCACTACTCGTGCGCCCACAACCAGGACATGAATTAACCTGAGGGTTAAAGTGTCGCAAGCCTATAGATTGCAATATTTCCTGACACACCACCACTTCATTAGTACGCAATTCACCAGGACGTTGAGTCAAAGAAGCCCGTATTGTATCTCCAATGCCATTTTGCAATAAATAAGTAAGCCCTGCTGCGGTATTTACCACACCTTTATTGCCCATACCAGCCTCAGTTAAACCCAAATGCAGCGCATAATTGGAAGATTTTGCAAGCGCCATATAAACTAAAATTAAATCTTGTACTTTGCTAACTTTACATGAAATGATTATTTTGTTTGAACTTAGACCAATTTCTTCAGCTTTTTTTGCACTATCAAGAGCAGACATTACAAGTGCTTTGCGCAGTATAACATCAGAAGGCCTTGCATTACTAAGCGAAGAGTTTTCATCCATCAGTTTTTGCAAAAGGTATTTATTAAGACTACCCCAATTTACTCCAATTCTAACCGGAAGATTGTGCATTATTGCATACTCTATCACCCTTTCAAACTTCTCATCACGTTTGTCGCCAAAGCCTATATTGCCTGGATTGATTCTAATTTTACCCAGCATTTTGATGTTGTCTGGATAATCTTGGACTAATTTATCTAGCTCATATTGACCGCAGCCTACCAATATTTTGCCGTCAAAACCTTCTTTATTTATCTCTTCTACTATATAAGGCATTGCCCTTGCTACTTCCTCTGAATTCAAAGCAATCCGTACTAACTCTGAACCTGCGCGCGCTAGTTCTGTTATTTCTTTTGCATAATGTTTTGCGCTACTTTTTATATTATTAGAATCTATATGCACACCAAGCGCCATAGATTGTACAACTACAGGATTATTTCTGCCTATCTTTACTTTTCCAACTTCTACAACATGAGTTTTGTGCCTGGAAATTGGCGATAATTCATATGCATCGTCATTCAATATCAGGTCTTTATCTAGCATATTATTAATGGCCAATATTGTGATACTATTTTACTGTGTCAGCTACGCTGCCAAATGAACTTGAACTATTCAAACTATAAGCATCTACGTTATCCAAATTAGCAATAGAATCACGTGAGCACGTTCTTCTTGATGGAGTTTCTTTTATAGTGATATTTATAGGAGAAACTTTCTTTTCTCGTGTTGAAGTAACTTTCTTCCCTTCTTGTTGTTCATTTTCATGCTGCTTACTTTCATACTGGAAAACTGGCTCTTGATCTATAAATACAGCACCCTTTAAACGTGCGATATTAATACCATGCTGATTTATCACAGCGCTCTCTTCATCGTCGACTATGCACGCTTCCATGTCATTTGGCTCATTATCAAGACTAGCAATTTTTTTCTCTTTTAATTTTTTGATTAGATCTTCTTTATTTATAGCTCGATCTTGTGACTTTTTTTTCTTGAGGAGCTCCCTACGCTTCTCATACAGTTTATATGATTCAGCAAAATCCTCATCTGTATGAAAGTTTGCACCACCAGGGTTACCAGGAGGTATGTATCTCTTACTGAGCTTAGATTTAGCTCCAGCACTATGCACAATAAAAAAGCTAGCAACCAAAAACATTAATATAAACAAAACTTTAGAAAAAATCCTAAGCATATGGTGCTATAGTAAATATCGTGTTTTAAAAGATAGCAATTAACAAACTTTAAGTAAACCAGAATCTTTACTAACTTTACAATAATATGTTACAAGTATTTTTCTAAAAAGTGATATGTTTGCTATCAAAAAACCTACATAGGCTGAGAGAAGAGTAAGGTGTTACAAGTTGCGTAACACCTCCTCAAGAAGAGTGTTATGCAGCTATATCGTTTGAAAATTTTTGTAAGCCTTCCGCTGTTGAGTTATCCAGTTTTTCAGGAATACCAGCGTAATCTGCATTATTAAGTTTTGCGTCTGATGTATCTTTAGACAAGTTCTTTTCTTTCTCCTTGTTAAGTTTATTTCCCTTCCAGATACAGAATGCAACAAAACAAGTTAACGCTACTGCAGCGACAGCACTGACTGCTATACAAGCTATCATTATTTTTTGTTGATCTGCTACTGCCTCTCCCAGCTTTGCAATTTCCTCTGACTGCGCTACATTGATTGCCGTGTTATTTGCAATGTCCGTTGCCTGCGCTGCATCAATTGCTGCGTTATTTGCGATTGCCTTTTCATTCTCTAGTATACCTAGCTTACCGCGAATCCATTCTTTTACCATCTTTAACCCCCTAGTTAATTAATATATTATAATTTTACATTCCCAATGTTTAAATTATTATTAAATTAACTGTCATTATGTATTGACCTTTTAATAATTTTGTTTGACTTGCTTTTTGAAAGTGCGAAAACTTAAGTTAATGTATTACAAGGTTGCTATTCAACCAATATCTCTCTCTTTCCTGAGTAACTTGGTGCGCTGACAATACCTTCTTTTTCCATTCTTTCAACAATATTTGCAGCTCTGTTATAGCCTATTCTAAGTTGTCGCTGAATGTAACTGGTTGAAACTTTTTGATCTCTTTGAATGATGGCCACTGCTTGATTGTAGAGGTCGTTTTCTTCATCCTCTGTTTCACCTTCTGATTCCACAGAAGAATTTTCATCTTCCTTGGTAATTTCTTCCATGTAGTTTGGCTCACCTTGCATTTTCAGATGATCAACTATATTTTGCACTTCATCATCGCTCACAAATGGGCCATGAACTCGAATAATCTTACCACCAGAAGCCATGTAGAGCATATCACCCATACCGAGCAATTGTTCAGCCCCTTGTTCGCCAAGTATTGTACGGCTATCTATCTTAGAAGTAACAGCAAAACTGATTCTTGTTGGAAAGTTCGCCTTTATCACACCTGTGATCACATCCACAGATGGGCGTTGTGTTGCCATTATGATGTGTATTCCAGCAGCTCTGGCCATTTGCGCTAAACGTTGAATAGAGCATTCTATATCTTTACCAGCAACAAGCATCAAATCTGCCATTTCATCCACGATCACTACAATATACGGAAATGTCTCCATCTTGATTGGTATTTTTTCAAACAAAGGTTTGCCTGTTGTTGAGTTAAAGCCAATCTGCACAACGCGCTCCAATTCTATTCCACTATTCATTGCTTCTGTGATTTTTTGGTTATAGTTTATTACATTGCGTACATTTAAATACGACATCATGCGATAGCGATTTTCCATTTCTTTCACTATCCACTTAAGAGCAATAACAGCCTTTTTTGGCTCTGTTACTACTGGCGCCATTAGGTGCGGTATTGCATCATATATTGAAAGCTCAAGCATTTTTGGGTCGATCATTATCATCTTACATTCATCAGGACTTAATCGATAAACGAGTGAAAGAATCATAGTGTTAATCGCAACTGATTTACCCGACCCTGTGGTTCCAGCAACGAGCAAGTGGGGCATTTTAGTCAGATCTGCAATAACTGGTTTTCCGCTTATTTCTTTGCCAAGCGCAATTGGGAGATTTAAGTTTGCATTCTGGTATTCTGGTGATTCAAGCAAATCACGCAGCATTACAATTTCTCGTTCCTTGTTCGGCAACTCTATTCCCATAGCATTTTGCCCACGAATTATTGAAATACGTGCAGAGAGTGCACTCATCGAACGTGCAATGTCATCTGCAAGGCCAATTACTCTTGCAGATTTCGTACCAGCTTGTGGTTCAAGTTTGTATAAAGTCACAACCGGCCCATAGCATACACTGATAATTTTTCCTTGCACGCCAAAATCACTCAGGACTTGTTCTAGCAGAGATAAATTTTTATTGCTCTCCATTTCATTCAGCTGCTTTCTCTGCAAAGACTCCTCTGCTTTAGAAAGTAAATGAATGCTTGGAAATTCGAACTCACTGGAAGGTTTAAAAATTTCTTCGGTAGCTTTTTTCTGTCTTTCTTTTGGTTGTTGTTTAGTAGTGATTTTAGTTCTATGTTTTTCTTCTACTACTAATGGTGCAACTGAATATTCAGCAGTTTTATGTGATCTGAAGAATGGAACATTTACAAATAAGCAAGCTATTTTTTTACATAAGAAGAATAGAGAGTAAATTGCTCTCTTCCAACTAACCGATCCTACAAGACCTATTGATGTTACTATCACAAATACATAAAACGGGCAGTTATTAACGAGTGCATTCCCTATTATTCCACTGTGTCTGTACCTTGCAGTGATGCCTAGCGAAAGTTGTGGTAATATAGCACATATCCCTAAATTGATTAATATTAAATAGAGAATTTTCAGCAGCCTTTTTGCTGGCCTGAAGATCAACAAGTAAACTATGGTTGTAGCTATTGTAACACTAGTTAATCCAAGAAATTGAACCAATATATCAGCTAAATATGAACCTACTATTCCACCTAAATTTGTCACTTCCTTATTTGTAGCCGTGTTTAAGGAAGGATCTTTATAGTTGTAGCTAAAAACTGATATATATACATATATTAAAAGGGATAGATATATTGCTGATTTTAGATATTTTTTTAACATCTACCTAAAGTAGTAAGCTACTGTATATTTTACAAAGTGAATTGTTATTAGCAATATCATTATAGATAAATCTAATCCATTGAACGGTGGTATATATCTTCTAATAATCTTTAGTGGTGGATACGTCAATTGGTTCAAAATGTGCATTATGCTACTGACAGTTTCATTATATATGTTCACCATATTAAGTTTAACCAGCCAGTTTAAGACAACCCAACATATTAGAATGAAGCTATAAAGATCAAGTAACGTGTTGAGTAGATATATGATTGGATGCATACATATCTATTACACGAAAGATATATAAAAGACAAGTATTTAGCCTTTTCAAACTCAAAATGTTATTTTTGCTGAACCAAAAAAAACTTCATTTTTTGAGCTGCACCTAAGGTAGGAGGAAGGAGTGGTGTATAAAAATATATATTGTTTATAGCAGTAAGTCTAAAGGCATTTTACTATAGACGTCTTCTCTGTGTCCTGCTGTGGCAACAAACACCTTATGTTTTGCAATATTTACAGTATAAATAACTCGGTAATCACTAATTCTTATTCTTCTATATCCTTTTAGTCTGCCACGTAATGGTTTACCAAATTTAATTGGGTCAGTTGTAAGCCGCTCATTTATCGCTTTTGTAATTCTTGACCTTATCGTTTTTGGAAGATTTGGAAAATCTCTTTCAGTAAAGTTTTTTGAGTAGACAATATCGTATTCCAGTTTACGTCCTCGCCCTTTCAGATAGCACTGTGCTCCAGTCTACATCCTCGCATTCCTTAACAGTTTTATATAACGCAATATCTTCTACTTCGCACTCGATTCCTTCTATGACTAACCTTTTTGCTAGTTCTTGAACGGATT
Source organism: Wolbachia endosymbiont of Drosophila nikananu (assembly GCF_028981865.1). NCBI lineage: Bacteria > Pseudomonadati > Pseudomonadota > Alphaproteobacteria > Rickettsiales > Anaplasmataceae > Wolbachia > Wolbachia endosymbiont of Drosophila nikananu. The sequence goes on from NZ_JAPQLL010000059.1 coordinate 9,464, forward strand.
CCTTGGTGATTTCAGCTAACTTAGCAAGGTTATGTGAAGTTTTTGGATCGAAGGTTATACTAATTCCTGAATCTGCCATAAGTTTTACCAAAGTCTACTACTGTAACAACTGTACAACATTTTTCTGAATTTTTCAATAAAGAAAGTTGATGATATGTAAGAAAAATTTTGCCATCTGCGTTAATAAAGATTTAGCATATTTATCTGCGGTCTCTATTCTATTACTTAAGTTAGACCACTTCTTTCTATTAATATTTTTTGTTTACAAAGATGAGCAATTACTTATCACGCAGTTGATCTATGGAGATAATACTACTGTTTGATAATTTTTCAGTACATTTTTCACTTTTGTATTCTTTATCAGAATCGATACTGATTTTGTCAAATATTAAAACATCTCCTGAAATTTTATCACGAAAATCACTAATAGCAAAAAACGGTATAGTAATTCGCTCTTGTTTTCCTTGAAAACTCAAACTGACGCTAAATTTATCCTCAGAAACTTTTAAATCATAGAATTGATGCTGTAATATAATAAGCATTTGAGTAGGGTATGACTTTTTTAAACGATCTGGCATGGTCACACCATTAAAATATGTGAAAAATAATATTTCTAAGTAAGGGGTAAAACCATTACCTGATATAATATCTAAAGTCTTTTTGATAACTTGAAACTTAGCAGAATTAAGCAATTTTTTGTAATCCGTTTGCTCCATATAACTTTCACATACATAAACTTTTGGGGAACTTCTGTTACCCGGTGTTCCCTGAACCGTGCTTATAGCAATGAAGTTATAGTGCTCAAATTAAGCAGCTATTGCAACATTGTCTTCAGCAGCAAAATTATCGTTTGCATTTAAATTATGAACTCTTAGCGGTGGTGTCTAACCGAGCAAAGCTACCATCTTTACTATGCATGTCGATCCTTATTCGTCCCCGTATAAATAAAAAAAATGGTGGAGACGCCGAGTACTGCCCTCGGGTCCAATACACCTATTACAAGGTAATTTTATTGCTATAGTACACAAAGTGTACATAGCTATTATATAGCAACACTAAATAAATGTCAAGATATTATGACCTTAAGTTGATTTATTGCTAAGACAAAATTAAGATTTCCAGTAAAAAATTCTGTGACCTTACCCAGAAAAAGTGGAGAGAAAGTTAAGAAAATTTTTTACAAAAAGAATGATGAATCACAATGTTCAGGAATGCAATAATTAATAGCAGAATGCCTACGCTGTTTTTTGTAAAAATTTCTATGTATTCAAATATAGCAGTTCTAGCTTGTTGAACGGAGTGCTTAGGTCCAAAGTGTGATGGTATGATATATAAGAAATTGCCATCGAAGGAGGAATTATGGTTACACCTTTACAACTTTGTTATATTATACAAAAAGACTCAAAACTCTCAAAACCTTATGAATTTATATGTAACCAGTGGACACAAGCATCCTGAATTATTTATACTAAATCCATACCATCATACTTTGGACCTAGTTCTTTATTCATTCTCACAATCCGTGAACGGTTACAGATACTGGAGTTTACCCTCTTTCTTATCATTTTTCTAATCTATAGTTAACGTTCAAAACCATATTCGAAAAGTATCTCATATATTTCCAGATTTTTTTAATGCTATTTATTTCATCCTCAACATTGTCTCTACCTTTATGAACTAAGTAGCAGCATTAAAAATTATAACGTATTCCTACCTCCAGAATTGCATCTGGTATTTGTTTTGCTTCTATATGACTTAGTTGCCCGCCTGCGGTGACACCAGCTGTACCAACTATCTGTGGGGCAATTTCATAATCAACACCAACCTTCAGTTTATAGGAAATAGAACTCAGTATTTTATCTACTACAGATTCCTTCTTCTCTGCAGCAGCTCCACCCCCTTCTGGAGATGCACTTCCTTTAACAGAGCCAAAAGGTATTACTTGTAGGTATCCTCCTAAACCTCCGCTGACATATAGCTTAACGGGATCAATATCAAGGTCAGGGTAATAACGATAATTTGCCAATAAGCTAGCCCCTATTTTCCTTGTATCCTTAGCAATATCACTCATGTTAGCAAGAACCTCAAGTTCAAACTTAGAGTTTTTGTCATGATGATAACCAAAAACAACGCTAGGTTTCATTACAAAGCCACTACCCCATCCAGCACCAAAGTTTAAACCTGCATAGTACTGATCTTCTAACTTACTTGCACCTGACTTACTTGCATCTGACTTACTTGCACCTGACTTACTTGCACTATTATTAGCTGCACCTGCTAGAGATGCAGTAAGCAACACAGCCAAAACGCATAATCTCTTCATTTTCATATAACTCCTCATACAAAAAAATATATAATGCATAAGTATATATCCTTTATATTAAAAAAGATATAACCACATGTCAAAAAAAGTATACCCACAAAGTAAAGGGTGTGCTACTCGGATGTATCCGTTCAGCAGAATGGCAAAATAGGTAGACAAGATAAACCAAAAAATCAAGAAAAAGTGAGTTTACAACAAGTGGTGTCATTCCAGTCTGGAATCTAGCTTTTTCATAATCATCATCAGCGTATAGAAAATGTAGAGACAGCTATATCTGAGTTTATAAAGTCAAAAGTGGCTAATGTATTTGTTAAGTTATGTGTAAACAGGAGGTTATGAGAAACTTGTAATAAAGTTGTATAACATAACTGTTCATAGAGCTCACCCAAATCGGGCATATGCATTTGCAAAAGCCTGCAATCACTTTGCAAAAACCGATAAATTAGATGCAAAACTGTTGGAAAAATATGCTGAATTCATCGCAAAAAACAATGGGGTAAAAGAGTGTATGGTTTCACAAAAGCAGGAAGAATTAAAAGAGCTAAGAGCAATTGAGCGCAATTTAAGCGATATGCAAACAAGTACCTCTTGCAGAATGCCACAGGAAAAGCCAGAGAATATATAGAAAAACAGATAGAATTTGCAAAAGAGCAATCAGAGCAAATTAGGAAAGATATAGAAGGCATAATAAACTCTGACCCTGATTTGAAGGAAAAAATCAAAACGAATATTTTCAAAACAGTGCTAAACTTAGGCTGCTATGACAAGAACAGTTGATGTATTACTACCACTTCCAATTGATCAGTTATTTTCATATGCAGTTGAAGAAAATACTGAAGTTTCAGTTGGAGATTACGTAGTGGTGCCATTTGGCAAAAAACGCTTGATCGGAATAGTTTGGAAATACAGTGATAAAAGTAACCGAGAATTAAAATTTATTGAGCAAAAAATCGATTTACCAAATGTTAGACCAAAATTGATCGCATTTGCAGAGTGGGTTGCGCAGTATAACTTAATACCTATTGGTATGCTTACCAAAGTGATAATGGGAGGAGTGTTAAAAGTAAACCAAATAGATAAATTGGTTTGTGTTGAACAAAAGCAGGAAATAAGTGAAATAAGCTGCAAATTGAGTCCTGAACAGCAGATAGCTAGCGATAAAATAATAAGCAGTTTGAATGAGTATTCAGTGACTTTGCTTGACGGTGAGACAGGATCTGGAAAAACGGAAGTTTATTTGTCTGTGATTGCACAATTGATTAAGAATTACACTGCCGTTCCAAATGCTGCTCAGACTTTACCATCCCAGTGCCCAGAGACACAAATGTACGAACATTGTGATTGGGGTCTACCAAGAGGGTGTCATCCCAGTCTGGGATCCAGCAAAATTGATTTTAAACAAGCACACTATACAACATTTTCGATCAAAACCTGGATTCCAGTGTCAAGCACTGGAATGACACCAGGAGAGGGTAATGCGCAAGTGCTAATCCTCTTGCCTGAAATTGTTTTAACTTCACAATTGGTAAATCGTGTTCGCGGTCAGATATCAAAAAACTTAGTTGAATGGCACTCAAGGCTCACTCCAAAAACTCGCCGGAATAATTGGCTCAATATAGCAAGTGGAAATGCGCAGATAATTATTGGTGCACGATCAGCACTTTTTTTGCCTTATAAAAACCTAAAATTGATTATTGTTGATGAAGAGCATGATTCATCTTTTAAGCAAGAACAGGGAATTATATATAATGCTCGAGATATGGCGATAATCTCAGCCAAATTTGAAAATATTCCGATTATTTTATCATCAGCAACTCCACTGCTTGAAACGATTCATCATGTTAAAAGCGGGAATTACAATCATGTAAAGCTAACTAAGCGATTCGGTGGTGCAGAATTGCCACTCATTAAAGTAGTAGATATGAGGAACAACAAGCAATGGATCTCCTCTGAGCTTTTTGAAAGCATCAAACAAACCATAGAGAAAAAACAGCAGGTTATGCTCTTTTTAAACCGCCGAGGGTATGCACAACTGGCAGTTTGTAAAAAGTGTGGATATAAAATTTCCTGCTTAAATTGTGCTGTTTGGCTTACATATCACAAGAAAAAAAATGCTCTTTTGTGCCATCATTGCTCTTATCAATTAAAACTCCCAGAAAAATGCTCTGATTGCCAGAGTGAACAGTCATTTTCCCTTTATGGCGTAGGAATTGAAAGGTTACTTGAAGAAATGGTGAAATTAATACCAAACGCAAAAACTGCGATGATAAGCAGCGATCAGAAGTCGGTTAGTAACGTAATTGACTTGGTACTGAAAGAAGAGGTGAACATTATAATCGGCACACAAATAATTGCTAAGGGGCACAATTTTCCTAAATTAACTTTGGTTGGAGTAATAAATGCAGATTTGAGCCTCGAAAATTCTGATTTAAGAGCAGCAGAAAAGACGTATCAATTGTTGCACCAAGTTGCAGGCAGGTCAGGAAGGTTCAATGAAAAAGGAATGGTAATAGTGCAAACCAATAATCCTGAAAGTTCAATAATAAAAGCATTGCTACATCAAAAAAGGGACTCATTTTATGAAATTGAACTTAAGTCAAGACGTGAAGCCAAAATGCCACCATTTAGCAGATTAATAGCGCTTATAATTTGTGGTAAGAATCAGATTGCGACACAAAAAGCAGCGAATGAAATAGTAAAATCTCTTCTCCGTTATCCAAGTAGCTCAACTACTTGTATCCAGGAAAAAAATGTAGGTGTAGACAAAAAGGAATTTGAAATTCTTGGTCCATCACCAGCAGCAATAAATTTCTTAAATAATAAGTATCGGTATAGGGTGTTGCTAAAAATACACAATAAGCACAGTCTATCTATACAAAAAAAGCTGAAATGTTGGATTAAAAATTGTAACTTGAATTCGAGTATTGCAGTGATAATAGATGTTGATCCTGTGAGTTTTTTTTAACGAGTTCCGTTAAGCCTTCTTGCCAATTACCACAACATTCTCACTGGGAAAAAAATAATCAGGTACAACCATATTTTTTGGTGCAGGCCCCCCAATTACTCGGCCTGATGTATCATAATATGAACCGTGGCAAGGACAGAACCAACCATTACCATCTCTTGTAGCATGGTCAACCGGTACACACCCAAGATGTGTACATATTCCGATCATGATTAACCATTCATCTTTTCCTTCACGTACTCTCTGTTCATCTGACTCAGGGTCCCTCAAGTTCTTTACATTCACAGCTCTTGCAACCTCAATTTCTTGCTTTGTGCGTCTACGAATGAATACTGGTTTACCTTGCCACTTTACTTTTACTCCGTGTCCTTCCTGAATTCCAGACAAATTCACCTCCACTGTGGAAGTTGCTAGAACTTCAGCAGAAGGATTCATAGACTTAACCAGTGGCCAAAGTCCACTTGCAGCTCCTATACCCGCCATAGCGCATGTAGTTAATGTTATAAAATCTCTCCTACCCTTATTTTTAGTAAGATCTTTAACGGGAGGTGTTTTTTTATCCTCTTTGTTTGCCAGTGGTTTTTTATTTTTAGTTAAATTTTTATCCATTGATCTCTACTTAGCCATAAGTACATATTTTAAATTAAATACTGCGTATTAATCAACAAAAACTTGCGCTTTTTGTTTAACCTGTACTACAATTGAGAAGAGATAGAGTTTTCAACTTCAGAAATACTATCTTCAGTGGAATCAGGATCTTCAATTTTCGCTACTGACACCACCTTTTCTCTACTCTCTGTTTTAAACAGAGTGACTCCTTGAGTGCTACGTCCTGCAATTCTGATATCATTTACTGAAATACGAATTAACTTTCCTTTATCTGTAATAAGCATGATATTATCACCCTGCTCAACTGGAAAACTAGCAACAACATTACCGTTTCTGTTGGTAGTAAGAATATTGGTGATACCAACACCACCCCTGTTAGTTATTCTATACTCATACGCAGAAGTTCTTTTACCAAAGCCATTTTCGGTAATAGTTAATATAAACTCCTCATTCACTGCAAGTTTTAAGAATAATTCGTTATCTATTCCTAAATCATTCAAAGTCTTTTCCAATTTAGAATCAATGGAGTTATTAATTGCAGTCCCCAGTCTTTTTGCAAGTGGAACTTTTAAGTAAAGTTCTTTTGTTTCTGTTGCTACACCTATCCCATTTAATATGGTCATAGATATCACGCTGTCATTCTTTGCAAGTTTGATACCTCTTACGCCATCTGAATTGCGACTTTTAAATTGACGCACATCACTTACAACAAATCTGATACTTTTGCCGAATCTTGTTGAAAGAAAAACATGATCAATTTCATTGCATACTTTAACTGATATTAACTTATCTCCTTCATCGAGCTTGATTGCTATTTTTCCATTGCTTGGAATATAGTGAAAATCCGCTAAAGAGTTGCGCCTTATGTTCCCATGAGCAGTAGCAAAAACTATGTTTTGATTTTCGTCATTTTCACTTGGTAATGGCATTATATTAGTTATAGTTTCACCATCGCTAAGCGGGAATATATTAACAAGTGCTCTTCCACGTGCAGTTGGCTCTGCAAGAGGTAACTTATAAACTTTTAATCTATAAACTCGGCCAATATTAGAAAAGAATAAAAGGCTAGTGTGGGTATTCCCAACAAATAACTTTGTGGTTACATCCTCTTCTTTTAATCCTTGCCCTAGCTTTCCTTTTCCACCACGACGCTGAGTTCTATAATGAGAAAGCTTCACACGCTTGATATAACCATTCATAGTTACAGTTATCACCATATCCTCTTGTGGAATTAGATCTTCAGCTTCAATATCCGTATCTGATTCCTCTATTGAAGTTTTTCGCGGCACAGCAAATCTGTTCTTTATTTCTTGTAGATTGTTTTTTATTTCTTTCATCAACTTCTCTCCTGAGCCAAGAAAAGCGATATATTCTTTTATCAGGTTGATCATTGAACTTAGCTCAGCTTCTAATTTATCTTTTTCAAGGCCTGTTAAACGTTGCAATTTCATGTCAAGAATAGCTTTCGTTTGCAGCTCAGTTAATCTATACACTCCGTCTTTCAAAAAGCTCGTACTGTCTGAGATTAATCCAATAATTGTGTTTATCTCAGCTGAAGTTTTCCATTCTTTATTTAAAAGTTCTCTACTTGCTTCCGTAGGATCTTTTACACCACGGATGATTTTTATCACTTCATCTATGCTCAAGACCGCAATGTAGAGCCCTATATATATATGAGCTTTTTCCCTCGTTTTTCTTAGACGAAATTCTGTTCTCCTGATTAATACTTCTTTTCTAAAATCAACAAAAGCAGCTATGATCTCTTTTAATGACATCAAAGCAGGCCTGTTGTTGTTCAGAACTAAAGTGTTAACACTAAAACTACTTCTTAGTGGAGTTAGCCCCAATATTTGATTAAGTATAAAACTTGCTTCAGCATTTCTTCTGAGGTCAATTACTACCCTAATACCAGACTTATCAGACTCATCCCTAATTTCTGTTATGCCATCAATTCTTTTTTCTTTTACAAGCTCACCTATCTTCTCAATTAATTTTACTTTATTTACCTGGTAAGGTATTTCATCAATCACTATTGCTTGCCTATCTTGTGGCAGGTCTTCCATGTGAGTCTTGCCTTGCACAACAATTGATCCACGACCCGTTGCAAATGCTGATCTTATTCCAGACCTTCCAAGAATCATTCCCCCAGTTGGGAAATCCGGCCCTGGCATCACTTCAAGTAACTCATCCAAAGTAACTTCAGGATTATCTATATATAACATACAAGCATCTATTATTTCTCTAAGGTTGTGAGAAGGAATATTGGTTGCCATACCAACTGCAACACCGCTTGCACCATTTACCAATAGATTCGGAAATTCTGCAGGCAGTACAACAGGCTCTGTTTCATTTCCATCATAGTTTGGCCTAAAATCAACTGTATCTTCGTCAATATCATTTAGTAAAAAGTGTGACACCTTCTGAAGCCTTGCTTCTGTGTATCGCATTGAAGCTGGTGGATCTCCATCTATCGAACCAAAATTACCTTGCCCATCAATAAGTGGTAAAAGAAGAGAGAAATCTTGGGCCATTCTAACCAAGGAATCGTAAATAGCTGCATCACCATGTGGGTGATATTTCCCCATTACATCCCCTACTATACGAGCCGCCTTTTTATATGGCTTACCAGCATCGTATCCAGCCCTTGACATTGCATATAATATGCGCCTATGAACAGGTTTAAATCCATCTCGCACGTCAGGTATAGCCCGGCTTATGATAACGCTCATTGCGTAGGAGAGATAAGAATCTTCCAGCTCTTTTACTATTGAGATTGGTACTATATTATCCTGCATTTTCTATATTTTGATTGAAGTAATTAATAATATTAACATTCAGTTAAGCAAATGGGCAATGACAGACTTGAACTGCCGACCTCCTCGGTGTAAACGAGATGCTCTACCAGCTGAGCTAATTGCCCCTTTAATCTAATTCTATAGCTCAATATTATTATTGTAAACAAAAATAGCGATAAATTAGATTTAGGTAAGCTATAAGCTTTTATGAAATCTTTGAGTACATGCTGTGAAGTTTTATAAATTTTAGTCTTGCTGTCACTTTGTATAAAGGTATTTTTTCGCTCACATCTTTCGAAGTTATAGCCATGTTCAACAACTTTAAGTAGAATATTGTAGCATTTTTAAAATCTGAAAGTTTATCTAGAATAACAGCTAAATTATAGGTATAAAAAATATTGTGTTCATCAAGGGAAATGGCAGTTATCATATACTCTTTACCTTTTACATAATCCTCCTTTTTCATATAAATCAGACCTAAATTTGCTAATAAAGGAGCATAATTTTTATGTATATCATACAATTTCAACATTTCACTCAACGCCAGATCAGGATCATATTGTGAGATTATCGTCAGAAAATTTTTTAATATATAAGGGTTACTAGGGTATTCTTTTTTGTATTCTTTATTAGCGTAATAAATGTTTCCCAATCCAATTAAAGCATTTTTATGATAAGGAAACTTTGCGGTAATCTGATTAAGGAGAGAAATAGCTGTTTCATTATCTCCTGACTCAAAGGAATCTTTTGCTTTTCTTAAAGTAGAGTATATGTCAAAACTCTTGCCAGAATTCTGCGCAATTTTGATATTAAATTTGTCACCTTTTCTCTCAATAACATCAAGATCTTTATATTTTTTATCAGCTTTTATATGCTTGACAACATTATCAAAGGCCTTCTGTATCTCCAAATTTTCACTAGCATAAGTAACAGAAGACCTCCATAAAATCACAATGCAAATTAACATGCAGACAAACATAGATCCTAGTGTTGTGGTATTGGCTGCAGCGTGTAACCAGTAAACCTTATTTCTTTGAGCTATGCGTAACACATTACAAATTTATAAATGCTAAATTACCTATCTCATACAATAATAAAGATATTATTAATTAGCGATGCTGCGTAGAATGCACTTATCTTTTGTCTTCCATATTTCGCTCTATTAGACTTTTTGCATAACCCAAACTTAAGTAGAAAAAAGGCAAATAGTTATTATAGCTCTAAGTTTACCGACACCGTCATTCAAGTAGCTCCTCCCTGCCATCTAAGTAACCTTCTTCTCCTGTCATTCCAGTGCTCCTTTCTTGTCATCCCAGTGCTCTGACTACTTGGATCCAGCTTCTTTTTTTCTAGATTCCAGCGTCACGCGCTGGAATGACAGCAGTTCTACGTCATACCGCCGCGGTATCTCTTAGCCGCTAATACATAGCGGTATGATGATTCTTCAAATCGTCAAGGTGTCATCCAAGTAGCCTTCTCTTCCTGTCATCCCAGTGCTTGACACTG
>NZ_JAPQLL010000060.1:0-5447 GCF_028981865.1 Wolbachia endosymbiont of Drosophila nikananu
CTTGTTGCACTAAAGTATAGCCAAATTCTCGTGCCTTTTTGATCAAATTTTTTACAGCTCTCTCCTTATATCGTGTTTCATAGTATTCCATTCCTTTTTCTACATATTCTTGTCCGTATTTGAGCATACTATAAAATATGCATGCTATTTTTCTTGCAGTAGCTGTTATTGCTTTTGGTGCTCCTAATCGTTTTTTTAATCTCCTGTAGTATGCACCCAATGAACTTTTACTATTTCCTACAGAATTAGCAGCCATTCGAAATGCATTCGCAGCACGATTAATGACTTTACGCGTTCTTGTGCTAAACACTTTTTCTCCTGTAATTTTATTGGCAGGGCTGAGTCCTAACCACGATGAAAAGTGTTTTTCTGTTGACCATTTATTATGGTTTATACCAGTTTCTGAAATTATAGTCTGTATACTTAGTATATCAAGCCCTGGAACTTTAGTAAAATCCATACCAGTTATTCGGTGCAGTTCCTCGTGCAAAGCAAAGTCAGGCTTACTTTTTCTGTGCTTATTCTTTTCCTTACTCAACTGTTTACTTTCGTTAGATTTTGTTTCAAACGTTTTGTAATAGACCTCAATATTTCTATCACATTCTGCTATTTTTTCTTGATAAATATTATATAGTTCAAATTCTTGCTTTAGCGTGAATACATGTTCCTCTCTATAATCGCCAGCTAACGCTTTTGCTATAGTAGACTGATCATTTTTTATTCGTGCATCCCTGAATTGAGCCAATTTCCCAGAATCTCTTTCGCCTTTAATTATAGCCTTGATAATTTTCATACCAGTTACTCCTGTTATATCTCTTATAACTCTATGCAGTTGTATATTCATTTGAATTAATGCCTTCTGCATACGCAGAACATGTGTAGATGCACTTTCAGTGAGGTTCTTACGTTGTCGCACGTAACTACGCAATACACATATCTGGCTATCTGGCCTAAATGACCCTTGGAGTAATCCATAACTATGTAGTTGTTGTAACCACTGACAGTCCTGAACATCTGACTTTCTCCCAGGTACATTTTTTACATGTCGCGCATTTACCAACTTAACTTCAAAACCGTAAGATTCCAGTATTTGAAACAAAGGAATCCAATATACACCAGTTGATTCCATCGCTACGGTTGTAACTTTACACTTTTTTAACCACCTTGCTAAATTATGAAGGTCTTCAGTGAAGCAGCCAAATTTTTGAACACGTTGCTCATCTCTTCTCTCGGGTATACATACATAATGTACAGCCGAACCAACATCTATCCCTGCTGCATCAGGATTCATTACCTCTAATTTACTTTTTGTCATTGTAATTGACCTCCTATAACTTATAATGAAGAAGTATTTAAGCTTGGGACGGTTAGATTATACAATCTTCTAATCGAGGTAGTCGTAATAGACTCCATCAGTGGTTTAACCGTTCCTCCAAAACCATGCTCCCAAACGGGCACTCTAGCACCATTGAGCGTCCGGTTATAACTGCAAAAATACTTCTTAATAAATTATATTTAAAAATTGTTATAGCACTGGATAAAATAGTTTCTTTCAGGTTTAACAAGATTTTTCCTTGTTCGATGCTCTTAAATGAATTATTATCTTATTATCAAAATTTCTTAATGTCACTTCACTCAGCTCTTCTCCTGCATCATCGTTGATTTTCAACTTGATAAATTCTAACAGATAAAAGAGAAATTCACTTGCTTTGCCGTTGATTTTTTCTTTCCATTCATCTGTTTTTTCTTGTTCAGGTTTTCTTTGTGTTAACTTCTGCTCTTTTTTTATCAGCCTATTGTTTTCTTCTTCTAGTTCCAAATTTCTTACTGTTTTACGTCGTGCTTTTACTGTATCTTCTAATGTTAATGGAAACTGGTCAATATTATCTACATCTTCAGATCCTAAAGCGCTATCAGGACTGCCGTTTGCTTGCAACGTTGCAAGCTGTTCTTGTATCGGCTCAAGCTTATTCTGTACCACGTCATTTATTATTTTACGTACTTCTTGAATTATTTCTTTTTTATTTTCCTCAGTAAGCGCAAAACAATCAAAGAACTCCTCCTCCTCACTTTCCAAAGAGTGATTTTGATCATGAGAATCTCCAGTATCAACAGCTTGTCTGTTGCTTGTAGTTGGCACAAGTTTAACAAGATAATTTCCTATTCCTGAAGGCTGAAGTTGGTTAAGTTTTTCTTTCAATTCAGTACGTATCTCTTTCAATGACTCACCTATACTTTTACTAATACCTTTCAAGCACGTAGTTATCTCTGTATTAGCGTTCTTTTTCACTTTATCTACATCTTGCTCTATAATCTCTTCTAAATTATTGAGTAAAACTTTTAAATCACCTCTTATATCATTAAGCGTTTCTTTAATATTAACATTTGCAGGCTTTAAAAGACTATTATCAAGTAAATCGCAAGCTTTTTTAAGGTTACTGCCAAATACATATGATCCAGTAAACAAGAAAATCCTATTTCTATTTTCTGCTTTTATATCTTCTAGTATTTCTCTCTGCGTCTTAGAAATTGGTAAAACTATTGCAAGCTTTTTCCTCTTACGATCTAAATTTGTTACAATTTCAATTTTTTCGGCTTCTTGAACAATCTGGCTGTACTGTTCATCAACTTGACAGTTTCCTACTTTTTTATCTATCTCACTCTCTTTTATTTTTTGTGTATTTATAAAGTTTATAACAGCAGTAAATAAGAGAACTGCAAGAGGAATAAAGGCAAGAGGTGCTGGCATGAACGCAAATCCAGCAATACTTACTATAACAGGCTGAATAGAAAAGGTAGTAAATGCTATAAGAGTAGCAATGGTACTTGCTATCGATATAGTACCAGAATACTTTCTTATAGAGCTCAAAATTCTACTGGGCTGGTCAGAAAGTTTTCTAAATCCTAAAAAATCAAAATAGTCTTTGAAAGGATCTTTAGTGTCTGTAACCATAACATTTTTCTAGTTTTAATTTATTTAGGTATACATTAACCAAACCTTAAAATCAAGTTTCTTAATTTTTCAACATGTGCCAAGGCCTATTGGAGCGCACTTTGTTAATCTTTATTTCATGATTTGTTAACCAAATAGAATGTGTGCCATACGTTTCTAAATCGGCATATTTGATAGTTTTAGTATTACAAACTGAATAGTCGAATTCACTTAATTGAATCATTAAATCAACTTTATCACAATTTTCTGAAATATCTTCTTTTTTATAAGCAAGCAGTACTGATTTATTATTTCCTTTATTATATATACAGCCATAATCGTTGCACTTTAGTCTTTTATCTGGATTGCTATATTTTGTATGATTCAAAATTTGGTTCTGCCCATTTTGTTTCGCCCATGTTTTGACAACAAAGTTCCTGCTTTTTCTAGTGAGAGAATATAGTAAGTTATCACTCTCCTTTGCAGCAACATTATCAGCATTTATTAGGATGTCGGGGGTTTTATATGCAGTGCTAAAGCAAATACCTAGTACAATAAAGAAAATTCCCAAAAAACGCCAATTTCTTTCCCACAAGCACAGCCACAATAAACCAAGTGTTATTATAATAATTGATGAGGCAGGAAAAGTACGAATGGGAATAACCAAATACTGAAGACTAGCAATAGCATTTGTTATATACAAAATACTGTCAATTGGGCGCTCTATAAATGGCGCTATAATCCATTCAATACCTAAAGGAATCAATAAGACATAAATTATTCCAAGTGGAATAATAATTAATGTAACTATTGGTATAGCAACTAAATTTGTGATAATACCACTAATTGAAAAATAATTAAAATTGTATATCGTGTACGGAACAGTTGCTAAACTTGCTATTACTGAGCTGATCATTATCGATACAAAATATTTCATTATTTTTATTTTGAATAATTTATTAGCATTAATTTGATAACTGGCAACCAGTGCCAAAACCGCAGAAAATGACATCTGAAAGCCTGGCTTTAAAATTGCTTCTGGTTCTACTGAGAGTATCACTGCAGCAGCAAACGCAATTGCTATTAACCCTCGATATTTTCTCTCTATCATTATTGCAACGAGTACTAAAATCACCATTATGTAGGCACGCTGAGCAGAAACTTGCATACCGGTAATCAACAAATAAAACGTGGTTGGCAAGATAGTAAGGAATGCAGATATTTTCTTGGTATTATACTTAAGAGTCAAAGTTTCAGATATTGCGAATAAATTACGAAACACTACAAAAAACAGACCAGCAACGAATGATAAATGCAAACCAGATATGGCAAACAAATGTGCTATACCTGAATCTCTTATCGCATCCATAGTTTTTTGGTCTATTCCGTCCTTTTTGCCGATTAGTAATGCAGAAATTATGTCTGCATGTGGTTTTTTAATATTTTGCTGCAGGTTTTCATAAATGTATTGACGGAAAGATTCTATATATTCTCGAAATTTCCTTGCTTCAGCCTTTTTGTGCAAAGCTATTTTGCTTGTTGCAAAACCTGTTGCACTTATTTTCTGATAATATGCTATTCTTGCAAAATCATATGCATGCTCCGAGGGCGCAATCTTTAGAGGGAAGAGTTTTGCTGATAATTTTACTTGATCGCCTATTTTAATGCCTTTTTCCACTTTGGTTCTAACTGATATTCTGATGTTATCCAGAGCTCTATACGGTATCATTCCAGCGCGTAACGCTGAAATCCATATCTTTTTTTTCTGGATCCCAGTATCAAGTACTGGGATGACAAAAGGGGGTGCTGGGATGACAGGAGAGGATTTTGAGATAGTAGAGACAGAAAGCAGAAATTGTTTGTATGAGTCCCTGTCATTAATGTCCTTCACTATGGCAACGATATTTTTTACATAT
Organism: Wolbachia endosymbiont of Drosophila nikananu; assembly: GCF_028981865.1. NCBI lineage: Bacteria > Pseudomonadati > Pseudomonadota > Alphaproteobacteria > Rickettsiales > Anaplasmataceae > Wolbachia > Wolbachia endosymbiont of Drosophila nikananu. The sequence goes on from NZ_JAPQLL010000060.1 coordinate 4,849, forward strand.
CTCTCTTTATCAAGAATTTGAGTGTCTACTAAAGCTGTTCTTAATTTACTGGCTGTAAACCCTATGAGCACTGCAATTAAAGCAATGCATAATATTGCGTACTTTCTGTATAATATTGCAATCAGAATTAGTATGGGTGAAAGCAAAAGAAAAATAGATATAGTGAAAATGCAGCCTGGTTCAAAACTTAGGGAAAAATAGGTTAAAATCCCTACACACTGACACACAGAAAACCATAGTATCAAGTTATATTTTTCATTACGTAGGTTATGACGTATATAACTAACTATTATGTCAAAGAAAGTTAGTAAACATACCGACATGTGACTGTGACGCAATTTTATTCTTTTATTTTCTATTATTGTATATATAATAACTAAATAAACAACGACGCGGGATGGAGCAGCTCGGTAGCTCGTCAGGCTCATAACCTGAAGGTCGTAGGTTCAAATCCTACTCCCGCAACCATTTTCCAACTGTACGAATATTGTGGTTTCAGGTAGTTCATGGAAACGGATTAAACGAAAAAACTTACTTGACAAGCCTCGCCAGCCCCCTTATCATGATAGTGAAGGTATTCAGTTATCTTCATCTGTGCA